>JBDSDI010000041.1:0-2951 GCA_039920645.1 Bdellovibrionota bacterium
ATCGGCCAAGGTCCCAAGGTCGATCTCTTCGAGCAAAAATTCTCGCAGCGCTTCTGTGGCGGTAATCCCGCCTTGACCGTCGGCTCCGGGACGGATGCCCTGCACCTGGCGTACATGCTCGCCGACATCAAGGCTGGCGATGAAGTCGTCGTTCCTGCTTTTACCTGTACAGCGACCAATATTCCCTTTCTCTACATGGGCGCTAAGATCCGTTTCGCCGACGTCCAACGCGAAACGCTCAACATCGATCCTAAGCACGTCGCCACTCTCGTGAACGAGAAGACCAAAGCTCTCGTGTGCGTGCACTACGGCGGTCTTCCGTGCGACATGGACGAGCTCCATGCGATCGCGCGCAAATGGAACATCCCCGTCATCGAAGACGCGGCTCACGCCGTGGGCGCAGAGTACAAAGGCAAGTCCGTCGGCGAAATTTCCGAATACACGATGTACTCCTTCCAGGCCATTAAGCACATCACCACGGGCGACGGCGGCCTCTTGACCTTCAAGGACAAGAACCTCGTCGAAAAAGGCAAACGCCTGCGCTGGTTCGGTATCGATCGTTCCGCGAAGCAAATGGGTATCTGGGAAAACGACATCACCGAAGTCGGCTACAAGTACCAAATGACCGACATTAGTGCGGCCCTCGGACTCGCGGCTCTCGAAGAATTCCACGAAACGCTCGCGCTCCGCAAACAACTGCTAGCGGCATACAAAGAAGGCCTCAAAGGCATTCCCGGGATCAGCTTCATCGGCGGAGATTATACGGATCGCGTGCACGCCGCCTGGATGTGTACGGTTCTCGTCGATCGTCGCAAGGACTTCCAACGCAAACTTCTCGAGCACAAGATCGAGTCGAACCAAGTTCACTACCGCAACGATCGCTACACAATTTTCGGTGGCCGCCGCAAGGACCTCCCGAACATGGACGCGCTCGAAGAGCACTACCTCGTTCTTCCTTTGCACACGAAGATGAACCTCGCCGACGTGAAGCGCGTTTGCGACGTCGCACGTTCGGGTTGGTAATCGCCCGATGAAGGGGATCATTCTCGCAGGGGGATCGGGCACACGCCTGTATCCCATCACCCAGGTCGTCAACAAGCAGCTCTTGCCCGTCTACGACAAGCCGATGATCTACTATCCTCTCTCCGTGCTGATGCTCTCCGGCATCCGCGAAGTTCTCGTGATCACGAGCCCCGAGCACATCAATTCTTACCGTCAAATCCTCAAAGACGGCCGTCAATGGGGCCTCAAGATCGAATACGCCGTTCAGGAAAAACCTGCGGGTCTCGCGCAAGCCTTCACGATCGGCCGCGACTTCGTCGGCAAGGAACCCGTCTGCCTTATTCTCGGCGATAACCTTTTTTTCGGTCACGGTTTCCCCGACCAGCTGCGCGAATCCGCCAAGCTCAAAGAGGGCGGTCTCGTTTTCGCCTACCGCGTGAACGATCCGTCCCGCTACGGGGTCGTGGAATTCGACGAATCGGGCAAGGTCCTGAGTCTCGAAGAAAAACCTCCGAAGCCGCGCTCGCGTTACGCCGTTCCCGGTCTGTACTTCTATGGACCTGAGGTCTGCTACATCGCCGCCTCGATCAAGCCATCGGCGCGTGGTGAACTCGAGATCACGGATGTCAATAACGTCTATCTCTCCAAGAAGAACCTCAAAGTTAAAATCATGGGACGCGGTATCGCGTGGCTCGACACGGGCACTCCCGAAGCGCTCCTGAAGGCGAGCAACTTCGTCGAAACCATCGAAACGCGCCAAGGCTATAAAATCGCGTGTCTCGAAGAGATCGCCTACGTTATGAAATACATCTCGCGCGACGAGCTCTTGAAACAAGCCGCTCCGCTCAAGAACAGCCCCTATGGACAGTACCTCTTGGAGATCGCAGACCTGCCCTCGACCGAGTGGAGCGTCTAGGTCCTCAGCCGTTTTTGCTTTCTTCCAACCAAGCCTGATACATCAGGATGTCCCACAGATAGAACTGCCAGTTCTTCGCACCTGATTGGTGTTCCTGCAACTTTTTCTGAACCTGCGCGACTTCGAAAATGCCGCTCGCACGCAGCCGCTCAGGGCTCAGCAGATCCGAACTCCATTCCTTGAGAGGCCCGCGAAGCCAATCGACGATCGGTACTCCGAAACCCATTTTAGGGCGGTCCACGAGCCCACGCGGAACGTAACGATCCAGGAGCTTGCGCAGAATCACTTTTCCTTGGCCTCCATGGATCTTCATCTCGAGAGGCAACGAATGGGCGAATTCAAAAATCGTGTGGTCGAGGAACGGAGCGCGCGTCTCGAGACTCACGGCCATCGCTGCGCGATCGACCTTCACCAGAATATCGTTGGGGAGATAGGTCATCGTATCGAGAAGCATCATTTGAGTCGCTGGATTTGGGACCTCGGAGAGGCTTCGAAGCAAAGCCGTCCATTGTCCTTGCCCCAAACCCTTCTCGAGCAAGAGGTCCGGAGACCACCGACGATTGAGGCTCAGATAGGCATCCATCGGAGACTCTACCGCGAGCAACTCGGCGCCCTTAAGAAGACGCTCGAGAGTGAGTTTTCCGGAAAGTCCTTTCGGCATGAAGGGGCGCGAGGCCTGAAGCAGAGTTTCGAGCACCGCGGGACTGAGTCCGCGGATCGCCGAGCCCGCACCTCTACGCAGAGGAGCAGGAACGCGTTTCAGCGATTTCCATGAGGGATCTTCGGAGATGAGATGCCGGAGATAACCCCCGAAAACTTCGTCGCCGCCATCGCCCGACAATGCGACGGTCACTTTCTCGCGAGCGAGTTTGGAGACGAGATAGGTCGGGATCTGAGAAGAATCCGCAAACGGCTCATCGTAGATTTTGGGGAGCAGCGGCACCACGGCAAGCGTGTCTTGGCCGCTGACGTAGAGTTCGGTGTGTTCGGTTCCAAGGTGCTTGGCGACCGCTTTGGCATGGTCTGCTTCGTT
>JBDSDI010000042.1:0-6369 GCA_039920645.1 Bdellovibrionota bacterium
GCCGGTCTTCTTACCGAAGAAGACGGTGTTCGAGACGTTCGTAGCCACAAGCTTCTTGCGGCGACGTACGATCACAGCAACAAGCGCAGCCACGGCGAGCAAAGCTCCCAGCATCATTGCAATGTCTTTGATCGGTAATTTTGAAGGATCGTTGCTGCTTGTGACCCGAAGATCGCTAGCTACAGGCGGTGCTTGAGCATTTTGAGTCGTCGCGACGTGTTGGTCTTGAGGATTTTGACTCTCTTGAGCAACATGGTCACCTTGTGGAGCCATGGGCTCTTTCAAAGCGGCAGTGGCCTCGCCTTGAACCTTTTGAACATAGGCTTGGAGAATGCCTGCGGTATCCCGGGATGCGGGAGCAAGGCGAAGATTTTGACCAATCTCAATCTGGTCAGGACTAGTGAGAAGATCGGCATTGAGTGACGCGAGCTCGCGCCAGGCATCAGGACTTCCATAAACCTTGGCCGCGATCGAAGACAAGGAGTCTCCGGCCGAAACACTGACTCCCGTAAGAGTCATTCCAAAATCTGTATCGAAAGACTTCAGCTCAGAGCTGTCGTCAGGACGAAACGGCGAATTGTAATAGACTACGGCTCCGGGCTTGATCTCGGAGTTGCCATTCCATTCCGCGAGAAGCGCGGCGCGATCGGCGCGACCGTAGAGAAGCTTAGAAAGATCTTTCCAGTTCTGTTCGTTGCGCACGAAGACGTAACCATTCAACGCGTAGCCACCCTTTTGAACGACGCGTTTTGAAATCTCAGGGAAATGCGACCCGCGATAAGCGACGCCGCTATGATGATGAGCTTGGGGTCCACCGAGTGCAGAAGCTTCGGGAGCGACGCTACCTTCGGCTCCACCTTCTGCTGGAGCTTCGGAGCTCGGAACATTGGCATACGAGGAATCGGAGGCAGACGCATCGGCTTCCGCTCCAGTCTTGGTCGAGCTGCACGCTCCCAAGCCCAGAAGGGATAAGCTGAGTGCCCAGTATTTCATGGGCTGTCGTGATATCCAATTCGTAGACACAATAGTACCTCGTTAAAGTCTATGTCTTAACGGCAGATCTTCAATGGCGCGTGAGGAAATCTCGGGCCTAAAAATTTGTCGCTCAGACTCAGCGTGCCGCATTGGATTTTCTGTCTATATTATAGAGACAGAACTTATGAAGCTTGGCTTAGAAAAACTCCTCACCGATTCCAAACTTATGAGCGAGCTCGCGGGCCGCCGCGTCTCTTATCTTGGACATCCGGCTTCGGTCGATGCCAATGGTCGTCACGGGCTCGATCTTTTGAAGGAAAGCGGAAAACTTTCGCTGACTTCGGCGTTCGGACCGCAGCACGGAATGCGCGGCGAAAAACAAGACAATATGATCGAAAGCGAGCACTACCGCGACCCCGACACCGGCGTGATCGTCTACAGTCTTTATTCCGAGGTTCGCCGCCCAACCCCTGAGATGATTGAGAGCTTCGATGTGCTGCTCGTCGATATGCAGGATGTGGGATGCCGCGTCTACACCTACCTCACGACGCTCCTCTATATGATGGAGGCCTGCGCGAAAGCCGGCAAAGCGTTATGGGTCCTGGATCGTCCGAACCCCGCCGGCCGGCCGGCCGAAGGTTTCCTGCTGGATCCTTCGATGGAAAGTTTTGTCGGCGCTTCGCGCGTTCCGCTTCGCCACGGCCTCACGCTGGGCGAGATCGCGAAATTCCTGAAGAGCCATCACAAGCTGAACCTCGACATGAAGATCGTCGCGATGGACGGCTACAAGATTCACGAAGCGCCCGGTTACGGCTGGCCGGTCGGCGAAGTTCCGTGGATCAACCCGAGTCCGAACATGCCCACGGTCGATACCGCTCGCTGCTACGGCGGCACGGTCCTCCTCGAGGGCACGTTGCTTTCGGAAGGTCGCGGGACCACGCGTCCGCTGCAGATCTTCGGCGCGCCCGGTCTCGATTCGAAACGCATTATCCGTGAACTCATGAAGAGAACACCGCGCCTGCTCGAAACCTGTTTCGTACGGTCGTGCTTTTTTGAGCCGACCTTCCATAAGTTCAAAGGCCAACTCTGCGAAGGTCTGCAGATCCACGTCGATACCGATAAGCACTACAACCACGATAAGTTTCAACCCTTCCGTCTCATGATGATGATCTTCCGACTCATTAAGGAATATCAGCCCGAACTCATGGCGTGGCGTCAGCCTCCCTACGAATACGAGAAAATACGTCTTCCGATCGATCTGCTGATCGGCGACGTCCGCGGTCGCGAATGGGCCGACACACCTGGCAGCCGCCTCGAAGACCTCGACATGCTCCTCAAACCGCATGAGTCCGAGTGGGCCGAGCTTGTCCGACCCCACCTGCTCTATTAGTAACAAAGCATGTCCCAGCCTCTTAGCGTCTTGAAGTTCGGCGGCTCCAGCGTCGCTTCGCCCGAGCGAATTCATCGGGTCGCGCGCATTATCGCCGCTCATCACAAGCGCGGCGATCGGCTCGTCGTGGTCGTGAGCGCGATGGCCGACACCACGGATGATCTTATCGATCTTGCTAAGAGGGTCTCGCCACGCGCCACACAGAGGTCCCACAAACGCGAGATGGACATGCTCCTGAGTTCCGGAGAGCGCATCAGTATGGCACTTCTCAGTATGGCGCTCGGAGATCTTGGACTCGAAGCGCTTTCCTTTACCGGATCCCAAAGCGGCATCATCACCACGAATTTTCATGGCGAAGCACGCATCAAAGACATTCGGCCCATCCGTATTTTCGAAAGTCTTGAAAAGGGAAAGATCTCGATCGTGGCCGGATTCCAAGGCGTCAGCGAAGACAAGGAAATCACCACGCTCGGACGCGGAGGCAGCGACACGAGTGCCGTCGCGCTCGGCGCGAAACTCGGCGCCCATGAAGTCTTCATCTACACTGACGTCGAGGGAGTATATTCGGCTGATCCGCGCAAAGTTCCCGAGGCCCGCAAGCTTTCCACCCTTTCCGCACGTCTCGCCTATCTCGCGGCTTCTCGCGGAGCCCAGGTTCTTCACCACCGCTGCCTCGAAGTCGCGCTCAAATACAAAGTTCCTGTACGCGTGCTTTCGAGTTTTATCGAGCCCGGCGACATCGAGCACGGGCGCTTTTTCGAAAATGGAACCCGCATCGTCGATGCGAGCCAGGAGTCATCTTCAATGGAAAATCCTTTCGTGTCCCTTGTCAGTAAAACTTCTCCCGTTGCGCTTCTACAAATCGAAGGTCTCGAGCCCGAGAAAACCCTCGCGCTCACTATAAAGCTTCAGGATTCCAAATTGAGCTGGATTTCTTTGCGAAGCTTTGAAACGGGCATCGAAATTTTATGTCGCGAAGAGCTCGCCGAGGAATTCGCAAACTACTTCAAACCGCAGCAGCGTCTCTCGGGACTCGCGCTCGTGAGTCTCGTCGGTGGCGGCCTCACGGCCGCGCCCGAAATCATCCGCGGCGTTCTTGCGCTTCTGAAGAGCGAGGGTCTCAACCCTGTCCACGTGCGCGTGGGCGACGATGTCGCCGAATTCGTCGTCGAGGAAAGTGCCTCTCTCAACGCGCTCATTCCGCGCATCCATGCGCTAAGCCTTTAATTTCGAAACGAGGCTACTGGTTCAAGGAAGAAGGCTGATAGTCGATCACGATGCGGTCGGTATCGGTCAGACTGAGGAGTAAGGCGTCGTCCGTCACTACGATCTCAAAACCATCGATCTCGAACTGGTCGTTAGTCACACGCGTCTCAGAGCCGTCGGCATGAACGATTTTTATGAGAATGTCGTCTTCGCTCGTCGGCTCGAAGCGCAGTTTGAAACGATTCTTTTTAGTGAGGACCGTCTGTCCGATGGCATCCAGGATCGGAGAATAGTCCGAACTCGTGAGTTCCATCTTGAGCGAACCGTTTCCCACGGAATCCACGAATTCGAAGAGACGCGTACCGTAGTCGGAAGAAACCGACCCGTAACTTCCTCCCGCTTCGCCCATTTCGTCGTGCAGGCTCTGAAGAGCGGAGCCCGTCTTGGGCGTGATCGTCGTTACAAAATAGTTGGGGTCGCCGGTAGGATCGCCGTCGACAGTTCGGAAAAAGGTATCAAGCTCGTCCTTGAAACTCGCCACCGAGCGGATCTTGTCAGGCTTAGGACAGGACTGCGTGCGGTACGTATGGCTATCGACGGTCTTCCATTCGCAGCTCGTGCTTCCGTTATATTGAGAGTCGGGCGTGATCTGACCGCTGGCCGGAAGCATCGTGCTCTGGTCGTCTTCGTCGGTCACGATCACGATCACACGCAAAGCTCCGGGGCGGAAGAACTTCGTATCCGAATCGCTGGCCTCATTGTCCTTAAGAAGTTGGGAAATCGAATCGAAGAACATCTCATACGGATATCCGGACACGCCTCCGCTTAAGTTTACGACAAAGTCCTTGTAGAGCCGATCGGTCCACGCCGCATCGGCAAGGGTGCCTTCGGGGGGCTTGGTCGAGATGATCGCCTTGCCCGAGCGCACCGTATTGTTCATGAGCGTGTTCACGCACTGAACGGAGCTGTCGAGAATTCCCGTTCCCCCTGCGACGCAGTTGTCCACGCCGGAGTAGGTCGTTTCTTTGTCGCGCACGTAGCATTGAGCGACTCCGTAAAAGAAAGGATTCGTTGTGCTCGTCCAACAGAGTGTGGCCAGAGGGCCGTCGTGGCGCCCGGGAACCAGGCGCGCCAAGAACGATGGATTGGTCGTGCTCACGTCGGCACTTTGATTCGCGCCACCGTACTCGGGAATTGCTTGCCGAAGTTTTACGCCCACTCCCGTCACGGTTCCCGTCGAGCTGATTGCCGTGCCACTCCAGAACGACGGCGTTACAAACGCCGTCGTTCTCTTGGGCGAAGCACCACTCGAAGGGTTGAGGTAAGTCGATTGATATCCGGCTTCGCGCGAATAACGTTGCGCGCTTCCCGTAGCGCCGACCCCGTTCAAAAATCCCGCGAAGCTCGGATGGGCGAGATACGTGTCCTGCGAAATCACCGCGACATGAATGTCCCAGTTGGGTTTCATGTACTCTTGAGCAAACTGACGAAACCCGTCGCGAATTTTTTTCTGCGACGGCGCCATACTCGGACTGTTGTCGACCACCCACAACATATCGATCTTCGTGTTGACAGAAATATCGGTCTTGAAACCTTCGACTTGTTGCTGATAGCGGAAACTGCCAGGCAGTTGTCCAGTACAGGCCGTAAGGGCCATAGCGCAAACTGCGCCGTTGGCGATTTTTGAGTATTTCATATGAATATAAATGCCTCTTGGAAGAATCGGCAGGATGGAAGCAACTTACATTCAGCTAGGGTTTAAAAGCCGCGATTAGACTTTAGTATAAGCCGGGGGTCTTCGCGTTTTGTGTGAAGATTTGAAGACTCGGCGCAACACCCCGTTGATAGACTCTAAAACAGGCCCTAACCTGGAACACCATGCAGGCTTATCACGCACTTTTGCAGAGAATTCTCGACGAGGGCATTCGTAAAGAAGACCGCACGGGTACGGGCACGCTGAGCGTTTTCGGACACCAGATGCGCTTCGATCTCAGCAAGGGATTTCCCCTGCTCACCACGAAGAAGCTTCACCTTCGATCGATCATTCACGAGCTGCTGTGGTTCCTCAAAGGCGAAACGAATATCCAGTACCTTAAAGACAATAACGTTCGTATCTGGGACGAGTGGGCCGACGCCAACGGAAACTTAGGCCCCGTCTACGGATCCCAGTGGCGTTCGTGGAAAGGTCCCAACGGGGAAGTCATCGATCAGATTTCTCAACTCATTGAGCAGATCAAAACGAATCCCAATTCGCGACGCCTCATCGTCAGCGCTTGGAACGTCGCCGATCTTCACAAAATGGCACTGCCCCCGTGCCATCTGCTTTTCCAATTTTATGTCGCCGACCAAAAACTTTCGTGTCAGCTCTATCAACGCAGTGCCGATGTTTTTCTTGGAGTGCCTTTCAACATCGCCAGTTACTCTCTTTTGATTCATATGATCGCGCAAGTTTGCGGCCTTGGCGTGGGAGATTTCGTACACACCTCGGGCGATGCTCACCTCTACGTCAATCACCTCGAGCAAACCAAGCTTCAGCTCAGCCGCGACTTCATGCCGCTGCCCCAACTTCGCCTGAATCCTTCCATCAAGAACCTCTTCGATTTCACCTTCGACGATATCGAAATCGTCGGGTACGAAGCCCACCCCTCGATCAAAGCTCCCATTGCGGTTTAAAAAATGAATCCACGTATTTCCATCATCGTCGCCATGACTCAACGCGATTGGGTCATCGGGCTCGACAACAAACTTCCTTGGCACGCTCCCGAAGATCTCAAGTATTTCAAAACGCGCACGAACGG
>JBDSDI010000043.1:0-2607 GCA_039920645.1 Bdellovibrionota bacterium
CGCAAAGACTTTCCCCAAAGACACCGACGCTCTTCAGAATATCCTCATGGGACGCGCCGAAGTCTGGGTCACCGACAAATTCGTCGCACTCGACGCCATCAAGGCGAACCCCAAGGCCAAACTTGTCCTCGGCGACATGATCTTCGAGGAGAAAATCGCGATGGCCGTCGCAAAAAATAATCCCGAATTGCGCGAAGCGCTCAACAAGGGTCTTGCTACGATTCTCAAAGACGGTCGCTACAAAGCTCTCAGCGAGAAGTATTTCGGTCTCGATATTCGCTGCAAATGAAGAGTTTCCTGGAATCCCGTCTCTCTAAGGGAGCGCTATTCATTCTCGCCACTTTTCTCGGCTTCGCGCTCTTGTCTTTCATTGTGGGGAAGCTCTTGGTCTTCTTGCCCGAGCCCATCGGATCGCGTTCCGATCTTTTTGTTCAGGGCGCCAAGGTCACGCTGCTCATCACGCTTTATTCCGCAGTTCTTGGCATTGTCATTGGGACGCTGCTCGGGCTGGCCAAGGGTAGCCCACGCCGCTGGCTCTCTTATCCCGCTTTCGCCTACATCTGGCTCATCCGTGGAACGCCCGTCCTCGTTCAGATCCTTTTCGTGTTTTACGCACTTCCGGTTCTCATTCCCCAGCTTCAACTCGACGAATTCTGGGCGGCAGCGATCGCGCTCGGTCTCAACGTCGGTGCCTACAATGCCGAGGTTATTCGTGCGGGTATTCAAGCCGTTCCTCTCGGACAAACCGAAGCGGCTCGTAGTCTCGGACTTTCGCACACTAAGACCATGCGGTGGATCGTCTTGCCGCAGGCGATTCGCATCGTTGTCCCACCGCTCGTCAACAATATCGTCGCACTCTTGAAAGACAGCTCTCTCGCCTCGGCGATCGGTCTGCTTGAACTCACGCTCGCGGGCAACCGAATCTCAAGCGAGACGTTCCTTCCCGTCCCCGTTCTGAGCACGGTTGCCCTTCTCTACCTGATCTACACCACGGCGATTACCGTCGTGACTCACGTCCTCGAACGTACAATGAGGCTCAAGGCGCATGTCTGAAAATCTCCTGAGCGTCCGCGCCCTTCACAAATCCTACGGAAGTTTCCATGTCCTTAAAGGCATCGACTTGGAAGTCGCAGCCGGAGAAGTTATTTGCGTCGTCGGTCCCTCGGGATCGGGAAAATCGAGCTTCATCCGCAGCATCAACCAACTCGAACCTTATCAATCGGGCGAGATCCGCCTGCACGGCGAACTTATTGATCCCCGCAAGAACGTCGATAAGCTTCGCCAGGAAATTGGTATGGTCTTTCAGAGCTTCAATCTTTTCCCGCATCTCACGGTGCTTGAGAATCTGATGCTCGCTCCGACCTGCGTAAAGAATCTCTCCAAGAGACAGGCCGAAGCGAAAGCGATCGAGCTGCTTACGCGCGTAAACATCGTCGAGCAAAAAGATAAATATCCCTCGAAACTCTCGGGCGGACAACAACAGCGTGTCGCGATTGCGCGTGCCCTTGCTATGGAGCCGAAGATCATGCTCTTCGACGAACCCACGAGCGCACTCGACCCTGAGATGATTTCCGAAGTCTTGAATGTTATGAAAGATCTCGCAAAATCCGGCATGACCATGCTCGTCGTTACGCACGAGATGGGTTTTGCCCGCGAAGTTGCCGACCGCGTGATCTTCATGGATGGCGGTCTTATCGTCGAAGAAGCGACGCCAGAGGAGTTTTTCCGCGAGCCCAAGCATCCACGCTCGAAGCTCTTCTTGTCGCAGATCCTCCAGCGCTAAACGCGCGTCGCCGCAACGTCAGGAAAAATCAAAGCCAGAGTCGCATACTCCGTCGAAGGCATCGGACCTTTTTCGCGTTCGCTGTCGCCGAGATTTACGATCTTGAAATCGCGCTGAAGATCGAGCAGAGCTTTTTCAAATTCCGATTTCGTAGGTTCCCATCCGTCGTCGCGGAGCGCGCGGCCAAGCATGCGCTTGGTCTGGGGAGAGTTGTCTTCAAGCCGCGATAAGATCTCGCTCGCGAGTCGAGAGTGGCGGCGGGGCTCGAGCGTCACCAGAATTTTCAGAGCTTCTTTTTTTGAAACGAGCACGGGGCGATTTCCGAAGAAGCGTCCGTAAAGAACTTTCTGAGTCTGCGCGATCTCGTTCTTAAGCCACCAAAGTTTTACCACGCGGTTGTCGGCGGCCTCGTCCCACTCCCACTTCATTTTGGTGCGCGGGTAAAAAATTTCCCATAAGGAAACGATCGAGTTTTTCTTTTTGTTCTTCTCGGGAAAGATGGCGACGCGCCCCACTCTCTCCACCTGATCAAGTGCGCTCTTCAGTCCTAGCTTCGTGATCGGCATCGCCTTATTTTATCCTGGGTAGCATCAGGCTTCCAGCCGCTTTTACGCACAGCCTGTGCGTCTAGACTCTCGCGACCCTCTAGACCCCCTCCTCGGCAACCGACAACTTCATTATCGTAATCTTCAGAAGGAGACCCTTATGAAAAAGAAAAATGGAATCCGCTTCTTAGCGCTCGCAGGAATCGTCGGAATCTCGGCCTGCGGACTGAACGTTAAATCAACCACGGGCCACGACGTTGTGGACGTCACGGAAGGATT
>JBDSDI010000044.1:0-8759 GCA_039920645.1 Bdellovibrionota bacterium
CGTGCGACGTTCGGAAATATTAGACAACGTCGCGAGAGCCGCAGCTAAGCGGTCGTTCACGCGCGCAGTATAGATTGCATGAAAATTTCCGCCGCTTAGCGAAGTATCATCGTCGGCGAAAAGCAAGGGATTGTCCGTGGAGGCATTGAGTTCGCGCTCGAGAATTTCGCCGCATTGGCGAATCTCGTCGTGCACGAGCCCGTGAACTTGAGGCGCGCAGCGGAAGGAATAAGGATCTTGGACGCGGTCGCAGCCCGTGTGATCCGATTCGATCTGGCTCTTGCTGTTGAACCAGACGCGGGTGTCGTCGGCGCACCAGGTGGCGCCGAGTTGATTGCGGACCTCGAAGATACGGGGATCAAGAAGTTTGTGGGTGGCCTGAATACCTTCCATCGAAAGAGCGAGACAGAGGTTCGCCGTTTCGAGGAGTCGTTGCGACGTGAGATAAGCTTTCGTGGCATAGGCCGTCGTGAGTTGTGTTCCATTGATGAAGCTCAGGCCTTCTTTGGCCTCGAGCTCCCAGACGTCGAGACCGAACTGGCTGAGAGCCTCGGCGCTCGTGGTGTGGCGGAAGCTTCCGACGTGAGGATAAGAACAGCGCCCTTCGCCAATAAGAGGAAGTGTGGCGTGCGCGGAAGGGGCGAGGTCGCCCGAGGCGCCAACGCTTCCTTGTGCGGGAACCTCGGCGAGGATGCCGAGCTCGAGCAGTCGAAGGAGTTGTTCAACGCTTTCCATGCGGACCCCGCTATGTCCGCGGCACATGACATTGAGGCGCAAAATCCACATCGCCATGATGATGTCGCGAGAGAGTAGAGGTCCGACGCCCACGGCGTGCGAGAGAATGAGATTGCGTTGAAGCGCGCGAAGCTTCGTGGAGTCGATCGGAACCTCGGCGAATTTTCCGAAGCCGGTGTTGATGCCATAGACGGCCGTTTTTCCGGCGACGATTTTTTGGACATAAGCTGCGGCGGCGCGAATACGTTTTTCGGCGGCGGGCGCGATTCGTATTTTGAGCGAGTCCTTAGGGTTGAGCGCGGTGCGTGCGGCGCTCCAGAGAGTTTGAGTGTCCAGAGAATATCCGTCGAGAGTGATGTCCATATTTTGCCTCGGGTGCGAAAAAAGCACTTCGCTGATTAGCGAAGGGATTTCATCGCGGCCGTGTAATCTTTCTCTCCAAACACGGCGTTTCCTGCAACCAAAATGTCGATGCCGAGCTTTCGGGCTGCGGGCGCGCTTAGGGCGTCGACGCCCCCGTCGATCTCAACCAGGACACGGTCTTTGAGGTTGCGGGAACGGAGCATTGTGACCAAGTCTCCCGCCTTCTTGAGCGCGGCAGGAATGAGTTTTTGACCGCCGAAACCCGGGTTTACCGTCATGCAGAGAATCAAATCGAGATCTTCGAGAACGTGATCAAGGGTTTCAAGGGGAGTGGCGGGGTTCAAGGCCACGCCGGCTTTGCAGCCCGCGGCTTTGATGCGCTGAATGCTGCGATGAAGGTGCGTGCAGGCCTCTTGGTGGACCGTGATCATTTGGGCTCCGGCTTTGACGAAGGATTCGATGAGATGATCCGGTTCTTTTACCATCAGGTGGCAGTCGAAAAAAAGTTTCGTGTGGGGTCTCAGCTTCGCGATGATCGGGGCGCCGAAGCTGATGTTGGGAACAAACTGTCCGTCCATCACGTCCAAATGTAGTCCGTCGGCCCCGGCCTTTTCGATAGCTCGCACCTCATCGGCAAGCTTGGAAAAATCGGCAGACAAGAGGGAGGGATAGATATGGCTCATAGGGACTCTAGACTAAGCGGCCCGGGAAGGTTTTGAAAGTAGTCCCAAGCACGAACAGGACCCTTCCCCGGAACTTGGACTTTGAGCAGTTCCAAACTCAGTTCGCCCGGGCGAACATTACATCCTAAATAGACTTTCCCATCTTCAAGCAGCATGCTTCCAGGAGAGGGCGCTTCAATTGAGACTTTCGCTCGTGCGAATAATTGGGTCTCGAGGATCTTCATTTCGAGCGAGCTGCCCTTTAAGCGGGCTTTGACTTGAGGCCAGGCCGCAAAAGCTCGCACCCGGGCATGAGTTTCGCTCGAAGACCACGAGGGCGACCAGTTCGCTTCATCCTTTTTGATCTTGGTAGCGAGGGTTACAAGTTCCGGATTCTGGGCACGCCCCTGCCACTGAGGTTCCATCAAGAACTTTCTTAAAAGGAGACCGCCCACTTCCGAAAGGCGTTCCGAAAGGGAAAGGGCCGATTCGTTCGGGCCAATCGGAAGACGCGTTTCCCTCAAGACGTCTCCGGCGTCGAGATCCATGACCATCCGCTGAAGACAGACGCCCGTTTCGGTGTCGCCGTTTTCGATTGAGCGCTGGATAGGTGCGGCTCCACGCCACCGCGGGAGCAGGCTCGCATGGAGATTGATGGCGCCCCACGGAGTGAGATCCAGAAACTTTTGAGGAAGAAGATTTCCGTAAGCCGTTACAACGAAGAGATCGGGCTTTTCTTGGGCGATGAATTTTTCCAAAGCACTAAGCTCTTCGCCGGACTTACGCAGGCTCGCGGGAGAGAATGCAGGAAGATTCCATTCTAAAGCTCGCTCTTTGATGGGGCACGGCGAAAGCTTTTGTCCGCGACCGCGAGGGCGATCGGGTTGAGTTACAACCCCGACAAGCTGGGACTTGTCGCGACACGCCTCCAGAGAGCTCAGGGCAAAGTCTGGGGTTCCAAAAAAGACGGTCTTCATCCGAGAAACAGACTATCTCAGCCTTCTTCGGGCTCAAGATCCTTTTCGGCCTGAAGCTTTTTGTATTTCGAAAGAACCATCATCTTTTGGATAGAGCTCAGGCGATCCGGGAAAACGATGCCGTTGAGGTGATCGAGCTCGTGTTGGATCACGATGCTTCTGAGTCCATGAGTTTCGATCTCATGAGTCTTTCCGTCGAGGTCTTGGTAACGCACTTTGAGGTGCTCATTTCTCTTAACCACGGCATGGACTCCGGGAACCGAAAGACATCCTTCTTCGTACTCGATGTCTCCATCGGCTTCGATAATCTCAGGATTCACGAAAACCTCGAGATTCGAAATCGTTTTGCGTTCCGAGAGACGACGTTCGGATTCTCCATCGCCTTCGATGTATTCCTCGTCGGCATCAAGATCGCCGATATCGACGATGAGAAGACGTTTTGGAATGGCAACCTGAATGGCGGCAAGGCCGATCCCTTTAGCGTGGATCATGGTCTTTTGCATGCCGTCCACAGTTTCGCGCAGAGCCTTGTCGAAAACGGTGATCGGCTCGGATTTCAAGCGAAGGCGAGGATCGGGGTAGTAGATGAGTTTCAAGGAGGCCGCCATACCTTTCTTATTCTAAAGGGAGCGGCCCAGGGGCTCAAGGAAAGAATACGTTAGTGTGAGCGTTGGTCAGTGGATACGCAGGCCGAAACGCTTCCAGCGCAACAAAGGTCCGCCCTCGCCTTCGGTCAATTTGGCCTGGTAATCCCAATCGTTTTCGAGCGCGCGCGACTTCCACGGAAGCCAAATGAAGAGAGCTTTGCCTTTCAAGAATTCGCGGGGAACAAAGCCCCATGCGCGTCCATCGGACGAATCGTCGCGATTATCACCCATGAAAAAATAGTGATCCGCGGGAACGGTGAATTCGCAGACTTGGTTCATGAGTCGGTTATCGGGCATGTACTCGCGACCTTTGACGGCCGTTCCGACTTGGATGCAATCCTTGCCCGAGATGCGCTCCCAAGTCGTGACGGCGTCGCTCAGGTGCTCGAGATCGGAACGGTACTGCTGAAGTACGTGAGCGTGCTTCTGGCCCGGCAGCGTTTCGCTGAAGAGCGTAACGGACTCAGGATTGCGGCGATACTGAGGAAGGATCTCGGGGAACTCGCCCACATCAAGGGTTTGGCGTTCGATGACGGCGCCGTTGATGGTGAGTACACCCTTTTTGACTTCGATCACGTCGCCGGGAGTTCCGATAAGGCGTTTAATGAAGAAGATCCCGTCTTTTCCCGGATCTTGCTCGTAGTTGGGATATTTGAAAACGACGACGTCGCCACGCTGGGGATCGGCGACTTTGGCGAACTGGATATCGGTGAAGGGAATGCGAAGGTCGTAGGAGCTCTTCGCTACGAGAATGTGATCGCCGATGAGCAGCGTCGGGATCATGCTGCCGCTGGGAATTTTATAGGGCTCAGCGACAAAGGCTCTGACGAAGAGGAGGGCCAAAAGCGTCCATCCGAGGGATTTCAACTCGTTTAAATTCATTGTGTCCGTTAAATTAGCACTGGAGGGCGCATATGGGAATTTTGGGTCGATATGTCATTAAAGAAATCCTCAAAATCCAGATGCCCATCTGGTTTGCCTTCGGCTTTTTGATCTTTTTGCTCGAATGGATGGGCCGTGCCTTCACTTCCGACTCGGATGCCTGGACCCAGTTCCTGATCTACCTTTGTAAGGTCCCCAGCTATTTGCAGCTTGTCTTCCCAATGTCGGTGCTTTTCGCGTTCCTCATCGTATTTGGTCAGCTCGCCAAGAACCGAGAGATGGTCGCCGTTCAGTCCATGGGTTATTCGAATAAACGCATTCTCATTCCTGCCTTCGTGGCGCTCGCGATCGCATGCGTTCCCTACTATTTCGTCATGAACGTGGTCTCGCCCGCCGGCATGAAGAAACATTTTGAGATCATTGATACGCAGATCAAGGGGCGCGAGTCGCGCTTCCTTCAGGTGCGCCAAGAAAAAATCTGGTACCGCAACCAAGACGTTCTCTATACGATTCATTATTTCGATCCGCTCAAGGCCGAACTTTTCGGCGTAACGATCTATACCTTCGATGAAGATTTCCATATCGCTCAGACGGTCTACGCCGATCACGCGGTGTGGAACCGCGGCGAGTGGCTCCTGAAGAAAGGCCGCATCTACGTGACCGACAAGCGTCTTCGCATGCCGATCATCGAGGAGTTTGAGGAAAGGCGCAGCCGTTTAATTGAGAATCCGTCGCAACTCCGTCGCGTCGACTGGAGTCCGGAAACGTTGGGTCAGGGAGATTTGAGTCGCGCGATCGTGCAGTCAAAGGCGCTCGGCATCAACACCGCCGAGTGGGAAACGACCTATCATAGTCGCTGGAGTTTTTTCGCCGTAGCTTTTGTTTTCATTCTCCTCGCGTTTCCGCGCGCGACCCGGTTCCACCGCGCGAGCGGTGTGGCTCGCGACGGAGTTTTCGTTGCGGGCGTTTGCGTGGTGTATTGGCTGCTCTTTAACTTCGGAGTAAATCTTGGAAACTCCGGCCGCATTCCACCGATGGCGGCGGCGTGGTTGCCGACGCTTCTCTTTGTGGTGGGCGTGCATTTTTACACGCGATCCCTCACGCTTCGAAACACGTCAGACTGAAGCGCCGATTATTTTAGAGTGGAGGGAGAAACGGCGGTGCCGACGATGGGCTTCGACGCCTGGCCTTGGACGGGCGGCGTGCTGCCTACGGAAGAAGGTCGTGGTCCGCTCGCCTGTGCCTGCGTTTGTTCGGTATTCTCTTCGCGGTAACTGTCGTTGACGCCCTGGCGAACACCCGAGAATTCGCGGACGCTTTGAGTTTTGGTATCGTAGAATTTGTTGCCACGAGCTTCGTTGGCTTTCTGCATACCTTCGGTATCTTCTTTCAATTTGTCGATCTGCTTGAAGTATTCAGGATCGGTCTCGCGGTTTAAGTCGTAGCTCGTGACGATGCTTTCAATTTTGTCGATGGGCGCTTTTTGAGCGTCAGCGAGTTTGATGTAGATCAGTTCGCGCGTGTCTTGGAAGACGCCGCCGGGGTCGCCCTGGACTTCGCTATATTTTTTTACTCTCTTATCATTATCCAATGGCTTTCCGGCAGCCTTCTCAAGGCGATCATTCTCTTGTTCCGCGGTTTTTCCGTTGTTACACCACGTTTCTTTGTTCATACATTTTTCGATTTGCGTGATATCTTTTTGGAATTCTTCGTTCTTCTCGGAGCCTTCCAAAACGATTTGTTTGGCAGCGTCGTGATAGGTGGCGATTTCGTCGGCGTTATTGACTTCCTTCTTCAAATCGCTGAAGGATTTTTGAATTTTCTTTCTCGCGTCGGGATCTGTCGTCTTATTTGCATCGGCCGTATTCAGCGCCGCCTTTTGCGCTTCGTCATTTGCGTCGTAAGGCTTCCATTCGTTACCAACTTTCACGAATTGCTGCGCTTGGATTGAATCGGTGACGGCAATCTCCTGAGCGACATCACGGTCAGTGGCGCCTTTGGAAATCATGAGGTCAACATCATGCATAACCTCAGCCCCTTCCTGGCCGGCCGAAGTTAACTCGGCATTGTCAAAACCCGCGAGGCGCGCGGCGCGCAGGGACTTCCATCCACGCTCGAGGTTGTTTTCCTTTTGTTCTTCGAGCCAGGCGGCTTCGGATTTGAGTTGGTCGATCGCGGCGACTTTCATGTTCGGGGCGAGGCCGTATTCGGCGCGCATGTCGGCTTGGATCTCGTTAACGGCGGCCTCACCGTATTGCGTGCCAGCTTTGTTCGCGGCGGCAACGGCCTCGGCAGAGAGACGCAGTTTGCGGTGTGGAGATTTTTCGCCGCCGTGAGCGGCGCCCATGTCGACGATGACTCCCGAAGGACTGAAGCAAGCGCGTGCGCCTTGGGTGGGTTTTCCATCGGCACCAGCGGGCCCGTCGTCCCACGTACCCTCTTCCTTCCCGCATTTGCCCTTGTTGGCGGCTTTGCGAGATTCGACGACGCGCTCCGCAAGGTCCTTGCCCTTCGGAAGCGTCGAAGTGATGTTGCCCTCGAGTCCGGTGTTGCCGTCGCTCACGTCGTGGTCGACGACGCCGTCGAGGTTGGCATCGTGGAATTCGAGGAATCCGGAGAAACGCGAGTCGGGTTTGACGGCCGACGAGAGTCGACCCTCTTTGAATTTTTTCATGATGTTCTTGCCGCGTTGAGTGAGAGCTTTATCCGAAGGCAGTCCGTAGGAATCGGCGCCCTCTTCCGTTCTACCGGTCGTGGTATTCGAGAATTCGCCCGCATGCGCGGAACCCGCGCTCAGCAGAACAAGCATAAGGACCGCGATGAAAGGCGAAGAGTTTCTCACCCTTATATTGTACCGAAAGGCGCTTTGGGACCCCTGTTAAGTTTGCGTGAAGACGTCGGGCTGGGGTATTGAAAATCCATGTCTTACGCAATCGGTGTCGATCTTGGCGGAACCAACATGCGCGCGGCCCTCGTGGACGAGCACGGAAAGATCCATGCCCAGGCCCGCACAAAAACTCCTGTCGAGGAGGGACCCGAGGCGACGGCCCAGGCCATGGGTCTTCTCGTGAGGGAGGTCATGGGCTCGGAAACGGTTCTCGGCGTGGGCATCGGTTCGCCCGGCCCCCTCTCGCGGTCTGAAAAAATGATCTACCAGTCGGCCAACCTTCCCGGTTTCGATCGCTTTCCCCTCGGAAAACGTATCGAAGAACTCACCGGAAAAAACGTGTTTCTCGACAACGATGCCAAGTGCGCAACCTACGGAGAAGCCGTTTTCGGTCGTGCGAAGGGTCGCAAAAACTTCATTCTCATGACTTTCGGAACGGGTATCGGCGGCGGTATCGTTGTCGATGGAAAAATGATCTACGGAAAGTCCGACGGCGCCTGCGAGGTCGGTCATCTCACTCTTCATGCCGAAGGCAAACTCTGCAAATGCGGAAACCGCGGATGCTTTGAGCAATATGCTTCGGCGACCGCGTTCAAAGCGCGGGGCTTCGAGAAGTCCGGACAGGAACTTGGCGGCAAAGAAATTTTCGAAGCTTTCGATCGTGGACAAAAATGGGCCGCCGAACTCATCCGCGAATTCACGATCGACCTCGCTATCGGCACGGCCTCGCTTGTGAACATCTTCGACCCCGAGCTTGTTGTCTTCGGGGGCGGCCTCTTTACTTTGGGGGGCGGCCCGCTCTGTGCGTGGGTCCAGGAAGCAATCAAAGATCGCTGCTTCAAAAGCTCGCAAAAGGGACTCGAGATCGCAGCATCCTCGCTCGGCGGAGACGCGGGTGTGCTCGGTGCAGCGAGCTTGGTCTTTGGACGTGACTGAGCGGGCGACTAGTCTTCGTCCGAAGACATCGTGACCGCGCCCTCAGCCTCTTGGTTGAGAAAAAGGCGATCGGCATCTTCCATGTGTTTCAGAGTGTCGACCCACTTCAGACGGAATTTTTTGTAGGGAAGGATGAGTTGAGTCGCGGTTTCTCCAGAGGTTTCGACGCGTAGAAGCTGAGCGGCGAAACGTAGGCAGGGATCCCACAACGGCGACGCTTCGTCTTTCGCAATCACGTCGATGCATTGACTGAGCCAAGAGAAATATTCTCCGCGCGCTTCGACGTGAGCGTTGGAAGTTTTCTTTTGAACACCGAGCGCGCTTTTGAGCGTTTTGGTTCCGGATTCGAGCTTAGGTCCGAGATCTTTCGGAGCGAGAATCGGAAAGCTTTCGTTGCTCGCCGAACGACACGAAAAACTCGCCGCACATGCGAAAATCGCGACGAGCACGGAAAAAAGTTTCGACGTCTTCATCATCATCTGGCTCATCTCTTTATTCCTTACATCCCAGTGGAGGTTTCACATATACGGCGGCGAGGTAGCGATTAAAGACCTTAACGCGGTTGCCATTTTGAGTCACCGTAGCAAGACGTCCGTAAGTTGTCCTTGGATTCGGCGAGCTGAAATCGCTCGTATAGCCGTCGGGAGTTTTGACCTCGATGTGACCAAAG
>JBDSDI010000045.1:0-10139 GCA_039920645.1 Bdellovibrionota bacterium
CGCTGCTTCTTCGCCCGCCCAGCGCGGAGCTGGCGCCCGGACAAAAAGACCAGGATTCCCTTCCCGACTACGCCGTGCTCGATGTCTTCCTCGCGGATTTTATCGATAACCAAAACATTAACCGCGACGGATCGCGCGCGTTCATCGAAGCCTGCTCGACACACTCCTTCGATCGCATTTCCAAGACTTTCCACGCAATGGAATTTAAAAGATTCCAAGCACCTCCGATCCTTAAGCTTCATGCGCGCGCTTTCGGAGCCGCGTGGAGAATGCCGATTGCGAAAGGACTTATCACGTGACCCCTACCTTCACGCTGGCCGCCTTCGACTCGGGACTCGGAGGGCTGAGCGCCCTCGCTCCGCTTCTTAAGAAGTCGCAGGGCGCGCAGATTTCTTATCTTGGAGACCTTGCCAATCTTCCTTACGGACCGAAATCGGCGCGACGCATTTCCCAACTGACGCTGGCCAATATCCGCCATCTACTGGACGAATCCCGTTTTCCGCGACCCGACCTTTTGATCGTGGCCTGCAATACCGCCAGTGCCTACGCACTAGAGACCTTGAAACCGCTTTTAGACGAGAAGAAAATTCCTTTCCTCGGAGTCATCGAACCTTCGTGTCGCGAAGCCCTACGCATGAAACCGGAGCGCATTCTCGTGCTTGCGACGCGCGCGACGGTGGCAAGTCGAGCCTATGAAACCGAACTGCGCCGCCTAGGTTTTTCCGGAGAAATTCGCTCGGTAGCCTGCCCGCTTTTTGTTCCCTTCGTCGAGGAGGGCGTGACCGACGGTCCCGCTCTACAATGGGTCGTGCAAAGCTACCTGGCTCGCGAAGCGCGCCCCGGCGATCTCGCGATTCTCGGATGCACGCACTATCCCTTCCTCTTGGAGGCTCTCCAAAAAGAATTTTCTCATCTCAAATTCGTCCACGCCGGCGAGGCGCTCTTGCACGAACCGCTCGTAGAAAAACTATTGAAGGCTTCGGCGAAATCCACGCGGGGCCACTCCGTGGAGCTTGTTTTTACGGACGATCCCGACAGTCCCGGGAAACTCGATCGCTTCCTCACGCAGCTGCATCTCAAAGACGGCAACGCGATCAGCGTGCGCGAAGTCGCTCCGATTATCTAAAGCCTTAGTGCGCGGCTTTTTTCTCGGGACTCGGAGCGCCGCTCTTCAAGGCTTCTTCAACGAACTCCGAAACGCCCGCGAAGGCCGCGGGATCGGCTTTACCCTGGGCGGCCTTAAGAGAAGCCGGTGAAGCGGCAGGCACACCGACCGCATATTGCGATTTGATCAGTGGCGCGCCACCTTGTGCAAGACTCGCGAATCCTTGGAGATGCTCCGCGGCCGTCGCGCTCACGAGCAGCGGAACGCTGCCGCGAAGACCGGATGCGACGTCGGCCATTGCGCCGTACTCTTCCAAAAGTTTTGTACACGCGGGGCCTTCGTCGATGTTGATTTCGATGAAGGTCGCTCGGTTTTTGAAAGCCTCTTCAAGGGCCGGCAGATGTTTTTTGATACGCTTGCAGGGAGCACACCATTCGGGTGCGCCAATTTCCACAACGACCACACTCGCGGGATTGAGCTGCGCGAGCTTCGCGCGAAGGTCTTCCTTCGAGCAATCGGCCCGAGCTACGCCGGAGCAAAGCAGGGAGATGCCAACAGCTCTACGCAGGCGATTCATCGTCATCGTTCTATTGTTTCAGCTTGATCATCTTACGCATGGGCTCCGTCAGGCGATTCTTCTTGCGGTACTGGTCGCCCAGATCCTCGAGACGGTAGCGATAGACGGACTTTTCCGCAAAGTCGTTCGGGGCATAGGTCATCAGATCCGCAGCGGTCTGGGCGGCACGAGTTTCTTCCTGGGCCAGCTCGCCAGACTTGAGACGTTCGCGATCCGCGTCGCGGCGCTCGACGAGCTGCGTCCAGAGCTTTTCGAAATCTCCCATCTTGTCGAGGAAGATCCATCCCTTGGCGCTCGGACGAATCATCGCATCGACGAGACCCCATTGTTGACCGCGGAATTGTCCTTGGACGATCAGAGACTCGCCGGCTTGTTTGGGAAGAGAAACCCCACCCATGTCACGCGATCCCACGAAGATCATGCTGCGCGCCGAAAATTCCTTGGCGAGTTCTTCGTCCTTGGGTTGTCCAAGATCGCTCAACACGACCACGAGATTCTGAGCGGGAATAGCTGCGAGACTTTCCTTAAGACTCAGCGAAGCATCGCGTACTTTAAGAGCGAGGTCGGGACGGGCACCGTCGAGACCCGCCGAGAGTCCGATAAAAGTGACCGAAAGAGCGTCCGAGACCTTCACGGTATGTGTAGGCTCGAAGACGAGAGCGCCGTTGGACTGGATCCACGAGGCCGAGATGAACGGAAGGCCGGTCTCCTTCGAAACCTGCTTAAGGAAGTCGACCCCAAAACCGAGGTCGAGGTAACCCACGTTCTGAACCGCGACGCCCATGTCCTTATGCGCTTTCAAAAGCAAACGCGCGACTTCGCGGTAAGACGCCATGCGCGCTTCGTCGACATGAGGAGCCGGAAGAATGGAGTTGCCCGCATCGGCGACGACAAAGGGCCATTCTTTGGCGTGAGGAATGACTTCGCTTTCGAGGAAATTCAGACGACGATCGAGACCGCCCTTAGGGCCGACCGCACATCCGCAGGGTTCGACTTCGCCCATAACGTTGCTCGCGAAGACCAAACGCAGCGGAGTCCGACCCTGCGCCGTTTCACCGAGATTCTTTTGAGTCACGCCGGCAAACGGGTTTTCCTTCGGCCAGCTGTATTTCGACGTGCTCGCGCAAGCTGCGACCATTGCCAGGAGTCCAATTGAAACAAAACGTCTCTTCGAAGCTTTAACTTGCATGTGATAGCCCACCCATGTTGAATTCTACCTCAAAGATCCTGAGATTCAAAAATGACCCTACGCATTCGATTTATCTGTGAACAAGAAGCTGCGGACGATCGCGAAGTCACGGCCGATGCTCAGCCCGGCGAGACGATCGCGCAGGTCGCTTATCGTTCTGGGGTCCTTATTCAGCAAACCTGCGGCGGGACCCCCTCCTGCGCGGACTGTCGCGTCATCGTCAAAGAGGGCGGGGCCGAGTCCCTCGAGCCCATGGAACACCCCGAAAAGGCCCTGCTCGGTAACGTGTTTTTCATTACGAAAGAAAGACTCGCGTGCCAGGCTGTTGTAAAAAAATCTGCGACCTTCTGGGTGCCTAATCCTAAGAAGATCAAAAGCACCCGCAAAAAATAACGAGGAGTCCACCATCATGGCGACAAAGAAAAAGACCAAAACCCCCGCTAAAAAAGCGGCTCCAAAAAAGAAAGTATCCGCGAAGAAGAGCGCAGTGAAGAAAGCTCCTGTAAAGAAAGCTCCTGCGAAAAAAGCACCCGCAAAAAAAACCAAAGCCAAAAAAGTTGCGACGACGAAAGCGGCTCCGAAAAAGTCCGTTGCTGCCGCGCCTAAAAAAGTCGTCGCGAAATCTGCTGCGCCCGCCAAAGTGAAAACCCCCGTCGCAACCCAAGTTGCTGCGCCCGTAAAAAATGCTGCATCTACTCAAGCAGCGGTCCCCGCGAAAGCCAAAACTCCTGCAGCTCCCAAGAGCGCGATCGCCGTCGGTTCGCAAGTTCCTACCCTCACCCTTAAAGACCAGGGCAACCACGAGATTGATCTCGGCGAACAGCTTCTGAACTCGCCCTGGACCGTGCTTTACTTCTACCCTAAAGACGACACCCCCGGTTGCACCAAGCAAGCCTGCTCGTTCCGCGATCACATGAACGGTCTCCAACAAGACGACGTTCAAGTCCTCGGCGTAAGCCCGGACTCTCCCGAAGACCACCGTAAGTTCATCGAGAAGTACGGCCTTAATTTCACTCTGCTTTCCGATCCCGAGAGAAAGCTCATCGAGCACTTTAAGCTTTGGGGCAAGAAACAGTTTATGGGCCGCGAATACATGGGCGTCGAACGCACCACGCTGCTGCTTAAAGGCGACACCGTCGCTCACGTCTGGCAACCCGTCAGTGTCGAAGGCCACGTCGAAGACGTCGTTAAGACCCTGGGAACGTTGCGCGCATGAGCCTTCTGGGCCTTTCCGGCTCTGCGTCCCAAGTGATCGCGCTCCCCGCTCAGTGCGAGGAGTGCGCATCGCGCGCTTTTTATAAACAACCCGACTTTCGCCGCTCTATCGGCGTCGGCGTTGTGACCGTCATGTCCGTCGTGAGTTTCGTGCTCATGGGTATGGGTTACGGATGGTTTCTTTTCATGAGTCCGATGCTTGTTGCCTTGATCGTCGATCGTTACTTCGCACACACGCGCAAGCTCGCCGTCATTTGTTACAAGTGCTCACACATTTACCGCGGACTCTCCGAAGCCCAGCTCGAAAGTGTCGAAGCCTTCGATCTCGAACACTTCGACCGCATCCATTACGCGGCCCGTACTGGTGAAACGAAAATAAATCCATGAAGAACCCCACGCTTTGCGCTCGTCCCCCGCGCTTTATAAAATTTGCAATTTTTCTGACGACGCTTTTCGCGCTTTCTTCGTGTCGTGAAGGGGACTTAGGACCCGTAGATCTTCCCTTAGGAGCGCGCCAGTCTTTCGAAGCCAGAGGCGATCGAGGTTCCCGGCTCGCGATGAGCAAGGGCCAGGATACGGATTCCACTTTGTTTTACTATGATCATTCGCGTCGCAGTTTGAGCCTTTCGGTCGGTACACAGCATCTTTTGTTTCGCGGCGTTCAGTTCAATATCGACGCCGGTCTTTTGATCTCAAGTCCTTCGGCTTCCCACGTGCACGATTCAAGAGGGCTGCGCGTCGGTGCACAGATCACGCGTCGCTATCTCGGCGGCAACACCCATGTGAGCTACTGGGACTATCGTGTTCAACTCTTCACAGAGCATAACGAGGTCCTTGCGAGCGGTACGGCACGCGTTGAAGAACTCCTCAACCTCGACGTGCGTCCTCGCTAATCTGATCCGGCCCGACGACCACGATGCGCTGTGACTTCAGTTCAAGGGCCGAAGTGTCGATGAGAAGGCATGCACATAAAATGGCTCGCTGCATGCTTGGCGACAGGGGTGGGTTTAGCCGTGACTTCGACCGCATATGCGACCCGAGACATCGCCTCAGTGAGAGCAACACTGAGAGTCCTCAAAAATCCCCAGCTTCGGCGTAAGCCGAGCGGACAAACAAGCAGTGCTAGCTCCGTCGATTTTTTCGAATTGAAGAACGCAAGCGATCCTTCCCGAAGCACGATAATCTATTTTTAAGAGCCCTCACTGGTACATCACCGTCACGAAAAAGCGACCCTCATAGGATCCCGCTGCTTGATTATTTAAGATCGCTTCCCTCGTGCCTCCGACGGAAACTGAGCCCAAGCCCTTGGCGTTCAGGGTAAACGGAAGACCCGCTTCGGGCAGGGAAACGAGCCCTCGCACGCGCAACGTTTTGCGTCCCGATTCTCGGGAATCGGAGCTGAGGATCACGGTGTCGTCCGGAATCAAGACGATGACCGACGCGTAGGGCCTTCCCTCAATGAGAAAAAGGGCGGAGTTTTCAGCGCCTCCGCGTGCCGGTCGGATCGTCTCCGACGGATCCCCTTGAAAAGTTTCGGCAAAATCGAGGCTCCGCATATTCACCACCGCGATACTCGAACGCAGATTCGGGCCTGCGCCGCGACTCGATGAATCCAGAAATTCATCGGCCCGTGCGGGAAGACCGCACAGAAGCGCGACTAGCAGAAAAATTCTGGTCATAGGCCAAAACTAGAGTCTGTTCTCGAATTCTGCAAGGTATCTGGCGCAAGCTGGGGCATCTCGCAAGAATTTTGCACCGAAGCCTGAGCACGTCTAAGACGGAGGGGACAGCTATGCTCGGGCCCAAACACCGAAGAAAATTATTTTGGCTTCTCATCGTCTTCGGCCGGGCCGTGGGCGCCGCCCCGTCCGCGACGACGTCGTCCCCAGATGAGCGAATTCTTGAACTGCGCCTGAAAGACCGAACCTTGATCAGCGAAGGTCTCGTGGTCGAAGAAACGCGCGGCGAGCGCTTCTTACCTGTCGAAGAGCTATTCCGCCAATTGGGGTTTCAGGTGGAATCCATGCCAGAGCGTGGAATTTTTAGAGCTAAAGTTTATTCCGAGGATTTCGATCTCGAGCTTCGAATGAGCGACTGCGAAATCCGCTGGAAAAACGAGACGTCTCGCAACCGTAGCGACGCAGCTTGCCGAGATCTTATTTTCAAAGACGGAGATATTTTCCTGAGTGAGTCCCGCTTAGCCGAGATACTCGCCGCGCATTTCGCTGTCGATGAGCTTCGTTCGCTCATGACGGTCGATTTTGAGCAAGCCCCTCCGCTGATCGCACTCCACGAAAGGGAACAGGAGAACACACTCCAGACGTTGCTTCGGGCCAATGAAAGCCTTGGAAACACCAAAGCCACTTTCAGGAATTCCGCGGGAAACGTATCCTCGTGGCAAGGCCCCCGACTTTATCAAAGCTTCGGTCTCTCGACCGGTAACGAGAAGAGCCAGCGCGGAGCCGATCTCGCCGGCAATCTTTGGGCCCAGGACCATGATATCGACTTGAATTACGCTTACGCGTGGTCGCATGGGAACTTCGTGCAGGACTGGCAGCTTTCAAAAGAAGATCCCGAGCGCCATATCGGTGGTTTCCTAGGCTTAAGTCGGGTCATGGTGGGTGATCTTTACACCGCCGGAATCGATCTTGTCGCCACTTCGCGCAAGGTGCAGGGGATACTCGTGAGTTCTTTCGATCTCGACGCCACTATCCGAGGTCGGGCCCGCAGCTTTGCCGGGCGTAGTTGGCCGGAGGCCTACGTCGAGCTTCATCAAAACGGAGTCCTCGTCTCTGCTCAACGCACCGATAAGCTAGGCGACTATCTTTTTCCCGACGTCCTTCTTTATCCCGGCTCAAACTCAATCGAATTATTTTTCTTCGGCCCTCAGGGCGAACGCAGTAGCGAGCGTCGTGTCTATTTTGTCCGCCCGGACGTCAGCGGCGATCGAAATTTCTCCTATCAGGCGACCGTCGGACGCGACGGCGGCAGCGAGCTCAGCTTGATCACGGAGCGAACGCAGTGGAGCAACGATCTCGCGCTTTCCGCAAGTCTCGCACGCTTCGCTC
Organism: Bdellovibrionota bacterium; assembly: GCA_039920645.1. Lineage (GTDB taxonomy): Bacteria > Bdellovibrionota > UBA2428 > UBA2428 > UBA2428 > CAMCVE01. The sequence goes on from JBDSDI010000045.1 coordinate 7,155, forward strand.
AGGCCAACATGACTCGCTCTGTTTATCTGCAGTCGCAGCTTCAAGGCTCACTTCCTTTCGTATCTTGGGACTTAGCGGGAGCCCTTAGCGATAAGGGAGCCCTTGCATCCCAAGTGCAAACTTTGGGGGGGTGGGAAAGGTTACGTCTCCGAACAGTCTGGCAGCACGGAGATGGAAAATTCATCAGCTCGTCGCTTCCCGATGCCTACGGAGATCCTCTAAAAAATAATATCGAGGCTTCTGTCGCCGTTCCGCTATGGTCGAAGCCAACGATAGGACTCGGCTTAGCGTGGCAACATCGCACATGGTTGACGAAGGGTTACGAGGACGTCTCTCGTTTCACTCAAACACTTTCTTTGCCCGATTATTTTTTTCAAAACGAATTTCGTTATCTTCTTCCAGCTGAGACATGGTCGGATAATCTCGTGGCCGAGCGACGCTGGAGCGCCTGGCAATTGCGCAGCGAAGCCTCCTACGACTTTACAGGATGGCAGGAGGGGCGCGCCTCTCTGAATTACCGCAGCCGTAATCTGAAATGGGTGGCGCGGGCTTTCTATGACAGAAAATTTTCCGATCACGTTTCGAGTTATGGCGTGGGAAGCAGTCACGATCTGCGTTGGGCCCGGCTCTTATCCAACGTGGAGCTCGCTTCGAAGCGTGTGTGGAACGTATTCGCCGCGCTTGAATTCAGCCTTGAGCGCGAAAACCGCAGTGGAAGTCTGCATTTGAGTTCGCGCAACCGCATCGCCGCCTCGTCGCTGAGCCTTCATACCTTTCAGGACAACAATGGCAATGGCGTGCAGGACAACGGCGAAGAAAATTTAGAAGGACTGCGCGTGTTACTCAACAAAGTGGAATGGGAACGCCCCACCTCGCATGAAGGCGATCTTTTCTTGAGCCCTCTCAGTCCGAACACGGACTACCGGGTAGAAATTCACCCGCTCGATCTCATGAAACGCAATGTCCAGACCTCGCTCAAGACTTACCCCTTCCGCAACCGCCCCGGGGTTAATCGCGATTTGGTGATCCCGCTCGTGCCGGTTGCGAGCGTGGAAGGGTATCTTTCCCTGCCGGTCCGGGGAGGCGCCTCGCGGGCGGCCCGTTACTTCGCTTTGAAACTCATCAGCGTCGCTAGCGAATCCGCTTTGGCCGCGCGCTCCGACCGCGAAGGTTATTTCTCTTTTGAGGACGTGCCCGCCGGTCGCTATCGCCTCTACTGTGGAGACGTTTCTGCGAAGCCCCTGCGCGAAATCGATATCGATCCGCGAAAAGAAAATTTTCCTCAACTTGGTAATTTGGAATGCTCTCTGCCAAGAGCGTCACCGTAAAATGAAAAACCCTTCTTCCGACTCAAATCGGAAGAAGGGTTTTAAAATTAACGGAAGGACAGCTTATTGGTAAGCAACAGTGACGTCGAAGGAAGCTTGGTATTCGCCATCCTGTTGTTCATCCGCGATCGCCGCGCGAGTTGCGCCAACGAACAAAGCGGTGTCGCCCGCAATCGTCGCCGTTGCACCGTCACCACCGAAGTTAGAAACGAAATCTTGAACCGCGACTTGCTTATCGGCAGTAGTGCCGTCGCCGGTCGTCATGATAACGGTGCCGTTATCGGGAAGGTCGATGGTAAAGACGCCACCTTCGCGACCGGTCACCTTAAATTCCGCATTACGGCCAGCGGAATCTGCGGGAGCTACGGTGTCGGCAGCATCACCTTGGTAAGCTTCGCCAAACTCGAGGTCTTTCACTTTCGTGATGTGAATTTTTTTCTTTACGATCAATGTTGCCCGGGCCGAAGCCGTGTCAGACGTTGGGGCGGCATGGGCGCCCGTCGTGAAACCGACGATTGCAAGAGCCATAATTCCTAATTTTTTCATCTTTGGATCCTCCTAAAGCGCATTTCACTGCGCAAGGATCATTCTTGGTGCGAAATCTCGAAAAAACAAGACCCGTCAAATCGTCTCCTCAAAACCGCGCGACGGCTTGTGAGAGAAGGCTTTGCGATCTAGCCTGGCGAGCGCTATGCGGCATTTTGTGCGAGTACCCATTTTCTTGACGCTGTTAGCAGCGACCTCCGCCTTCGCTAATTTTCAGGTTTATCCCACGCGCGTTGTACTGAACGACAAAAGTCGCGTCTCGCAGGTCACGCTGACGCAAACTGGAGCGGAAGAAACAACCTACGAAATCGTTCCCGTCTTCTATCGGCAGGACGCTAAGGGTCGGATGTCGCCCACCGAGGGCAAAGCGGCCGTCAGTGCCGCTGGTTCCGCCGCAGAGTTTCTTCGTTACAGCCCACGCGTGTTTTCATTAAAACAGGGCCAAACACAAATCCTGAAAATCCGCGCTTCGCCCAAAGCTTCGCTCGCCGACGGCATTTACCGCATTCACTTGCGCGTGCAACCCGCTCCCGAGGCGAAATCTCCCCTCCCAATCGAAAATACGCCGAAGAGCGGTGGAAAAAAGGGAGCGACTTCGCTCGAGCTTAAAGCCGTTCTTTCGATCGCCATCCCCGTCTACTTTAGCCACGGGTCCATCAAACGCAGTCTCGACGTGAGCGATCTCGCGATCGACGATGACGGAAAAAAAGTCAGTTTTCTTTTGAAGCAGGACGGCAATGGTTTTGTATTTGGTGATATCAATGTCTCCGTCGCTCAAGCCAATAAAGAAACTCCTTATCGAGAGATTGGTCATTTGTTCAATATGGCGAGTTATGCTCCCGAGCGTCGCGTCGAGATCGTGCTAGCGGATCCGATTAAAAAATCCCCGAAAGCACCCGAATTCCGCATCCAGATCACTCAATCCCCCGACGACGGTGGCGAGTTGATTTTTTCCAAGCAGATTGCGGCGGCCCCCGCTCAATAACGACCTTCTTCACTGTAACGAAGTTTGAGATTTTTCAGATCTCCGCGGCCCGCTTCGTCGACCCAGCGTTGGCGGCTCAGACGGGTCATTTCGCCGACTTCGCGTTCCTCGAGATCGGAGGCCTGG
>JBDSDI010000046.1:0-3207 GCA_039920645.1 Bdellovibrionota bacterium
CCCAGCCGGGGTCGGTACGAGGCGTAACGAGAATTTCGCCGTTCAGCTCTAGGTCGTCCTGCGGACTCATGACGACTTTCACGATACCTTCAACGATTCCGGGACAGCAGGGTAGGCCTTGGAGATCGGCATCGGGATCTTTCTCCGTAGGAGCGGCTTCTTCTTCGTCTCCGATCAGAAGAGGGTTCGTCCAATAGACGGGGCCGCGCGTGGTGACGCGTGCTTTAGGCTCTTCATTCTCGAAACGCTTGTAGCTCGCCTTGCGGAGCTCGACGAGTTGCGGAAGATCGAAGCTCGTGAGTGTGCCTTGGAAAACTCCGTAGATTTCTTCGACGGTTACGAAGAAAATATCGCGCGGCTCGGCGAGGAGCCCGCGCGAAGCGAAGTCGTGGCCGATGGCCTGGAACATCGAACGGCAAACGCCGTAGATGCGCGTGCGAGCGAAGCGCGTGTTCTCGCGATTCTTTACGGCTTTGCGCGCGTGTTTGAGCGACCAGAGGTAGATGAGTTTTTTAAAGCCGGAAAGGTGCTGGGCAAGCTTCTCTTGGGCGCTTTTGCGGAGAGCTTTCTCGCGTTTTTCGAAGGTCTCGAGATCGGTGGTGCCCGAACGAAGGTAGTTCTTGAGACAGGTAAAAAGGTAGCTCGGATCGGTGTAGAGATCGACTTCCTCGAGCTTCATTTCGTTCATGCACCGAAAACCGAAGCGGTCGACATAATCGAGGACTTGCTTGAAGAAATCCTGGTGCGGCGACTGGTTGAGCGCTTCGAGACAGTCGGATGACGGCGTCTTTTCGATGAGCGTCCGCAGGTCGGGCTTTGAGGCCACGTAACCCGCCATGCGAATGAGGGTTTTCGTAGGTTCGGCGCTCTCGAGATTGCCTTCGCCCGCGAGCAAGTCGTTCTGGATCGAGGCATCAAGATCTCCGAGCCATTTGCCCGTGAGTTTTTTGAGCATGCCGAAATGAACCATACAGAGGAAGTCGTTGATGATCGGTGCCTTCCAGCGACCGAGCATGTTGCGCTCCATATCGACGTAGGTTCTGAAGACCTGATCGGAGCGCATGCGCGCGTAGTCTTGGTTGCGATACTTGAGATAATCGCGTTTGAAAGTCGTCAGGAAGTCCTCGACGACTTTCTGGATGGTGAAGTGATACCAAAGGAAAGAAAGACCGGTCTTGGCCTGCAGCAGTTTTCCCTTCCACGTATCCCATGTGGGGTGGGGCTTGATGCGGTTGGCGATCTCGTCGGAGAGGGACTCCGAGACGCCCATCATCGTTTCCATGGATTCGCGGTTCGATTTGGCGCCCGGGAGAATGCCCACGAGCTTGTACCAGTTGTAGAGGTTGTAAAAGACGCGTCCGTGCAGACTGCCGAGCATGTTGCCTAGGTAGTCGTCCATGTCCTTAATGACTTCAGACGGTACGTTCAACACTTCGCAGAATTGAATGTAAACCGCTTTGTAGTTGCGGAGAGCGAAGCTGAAGGAGAGCGGCGAGGTGAGGCCACCGTAGGATTCAATGATGTTCGAATTGTCCCAGAGATTCAGGTAACCGAGGAGATCTTTTTTGAGCGTGGTGACGGGCCGCGTTTGCAACACGTAGACTTTGCCGCCTTCGATCGCCCATTCAACATCTTGCGGCCAGTTATAGGCCTCGAGGATCTGCGACCCGAGATCAAAGAGTCCCGTAAGCTCGCTCGAAGAAAGAACTTCGGAGTTTTTGAGATTTTCCGGAAGCGCGACACTTTGGCATTCACCCGATGCGGCTCGGCGAAAGGCCGCTTCTTTTTCGGGGACCTCTTTCCGCGTGAGCTTTCCCGTGATCGCGTCGATCCAGTAGGAATCGGCTTCGAGCGCTCCGGAGACGAGGCCTTCTCCGACACCGAAGACGGCGGAAACGAGATATTCTTTCAGATGTTCTTCGATGGGTTCGCAGGTGAAGAGCACTCCCGACTTCTCAGGATCAATCATGCGCTGAAGAACTACAGAAACACGAATACCTTTGAGAGGAATTTTGTTTTCTTTGCGATAGGCAAGGCCTCGTTCAGAGTAACCCGAGGCCCAGCAGAGTTTTACGTAGCGTTCGACATCTTCGAGCTTATCGACGTAGAGGTAACTGGAAAGTTGGCCGGCGAAGGAAAACTTCTGTCCGTCTTCGTCCGAGGCCGAGGAGCGTACGGAAATAAGGCCGCGTTTCACTTCGTCATAGCCATCGGCGACGAGTTCTTTCACGCGGGTCGGAAAGGCCGTGGCAATGAAGAGCGTTTCGATCTCTTGCGAGGCGGTCAATGCCGTGATCTGCGTGGACTCCAAACGATCGAGGATCGCATCGAGTTTCACGCCCAGTCCCGTTTCATCGATGAACTGAATAAAAATGCGTTTACCGAGGACGCACCAGTCTGGAACCGGCAGTCCTTTAAGGGTCATGAGATAGAGGTTGTAGCCCTTGCCGCCGGCTTCTCGTATTGCGAAGGCTTCGGTGCTGTTCTTTTTTACGATCATGATGACTCCTAGGACCCGAGAATCCACGCGAGACCTAAGTACCCGCAAATGAGATAAAGGCCAACCATGTTACGGAACATTTTCGCCGCAAAAATGCGAGGACGAAGCGAGAAAGCAAAAGCGGGTGCAACGACGAGGATGAGAAGTCCCCAGAGGATCAAGTTATCGCTCTTAGTAAAGTCGGCTCCGGCGACCTGAGAGACGAGTACGATCGGAATGAGGGCCTGACTCAGGCTCAGCATCACGGCACCGCGAATCGAGAAGATCTTGGAGTAAGATTCGACGCCGTCGCGTTCTTCCAAGGGCGCAAAGGTCTTACGCGCAAACTCGAAGAGGTTGAAGTAAGCCCAGTTGGCCAGGAGCAGCAGCCACACGTGGGAGGAGAATTTCCAGAACGGAACTCCGGTGACGACGCTGGAGATGGTGCTACCTATGAGGACCGAGACCAACGTGTGAAGAACGGCATACGTCGTAAGAAGAGGGCGAATGAGTTTACCTACAAAAAATTCGAGGTACATTGCGAAACTGTAGCCCATTGCGAGCAGATGCGTGATGGCGAAAAGCGGTGAGAGCGCCGTCAGAAGGCCCAGTTCAAAGATGCATAGTATCGCGATCGCAATTTTGACTTCGGAAATGCTGATGAGCCCGCGCGCCAGAGGTCGGGTGGGATTGATCTTCAGGTCGGTCTCGTAGTCTTTGATCTCATC
>JBDSDI010000047.1:0-5076 GCA_039920645.1 Bdellovibrionota bacterium
TAAGTCAGCAGATTTTGATTCTGCCATTCCAAGGTTCAAATCCTTGCGGGCCAACCATTTACGCTCATCCGCCTTCAAAGAACATCCCCTCACTATAAGTCATCACAGCGAAGCTTCGCAGAGCGGAATCAAGCTGATGGTCGTCTTCTGCATCGCCGGCCTTGGATCTTCGATCACGAAACCGATCGCGGCCTCCCAGCACAGCTTGGAGTTCTTCAGGTGGAATCTGAAATCATTCTTTCCGGTCTTTTCGACGACCTGAAGATTCTTCTCGTTCTTCGAGTAAACCTTGATCTCGCGATCGGTGATGTCGACGTCTTTGCCCGTTTCGCGATTGAAGACCGACACGTCAAAAGCCATGTCCTTCGCCGACGCCCGCTTGATAGAGAGGAAGAAGTTCAACGTGAACGCTTCGGCCTTTTCTGGATTGTAGGTGTCGCCCGAGTAAACGACCGGTTTGGGTTTGCTCGCGCAGCCTCCTAAGGCAAGAAACATCGCAAGGACACCACGGATCGCTATTTTTGAAATGAGACTCTTCATAGCTCAAGAAGTTAACCGAAAATTTTAAAGCCCTCAAAGCGCACTCGCGGCTCTGTCTCACAGAGCGCACGCGCCGTGCGACCGTCAGAAAACTGTTAGTCGACCTTTTAAATTCACTGACGCGTCTGATTTTTTTGAGACATCTTTGGCCGGAGTGTCCTACCCGGCTTCGAAAACGAACGATAGACTTGCTGTTGTTCTAAGGGAGGACTACCAAACAATGAAATCTGCCTACTCGCGACTGCTCCGCAACCCTTGCGCCTTCATCATGGGCTCAACACTTCTTATCGGTCTCCAAGCTTGCAGTGGATCTGGCGCGGAAGCCGCCCTCGCAGGTCTCGGCGCGAACGACGTCCAAATTACTGGATCGCTGAGTTCGAGTTTGCTCGCTGTCCAAAGCGCGCACTCGGCACCCGTCTACGGCGCCGCTTCAGCCGACCTCTCCACCCTCGCTTTAGTCTGCGCCACTCTCTCCGTGCCCGCCCAAACGGGATCGGGTTCCGTCGCGGCCGATGGCTCGTTCAGCGTGACGATCACGGATGCCAAAGGTAAAAAACTCAGCTGCTACATCGCGCCCCAGTCCGACAAGGAAGAGATCCTTGCGGCACTCGTCTTCAAAGACCATTCCGACAAGGACATCGACGGTAACGACAAGAAAGAGAACAGCCGCACTCTCGGTGGCAAAGCCGAACTCGGTAACATCGATCTCGATTTAAATACCGGCTCCGCAACTGTTGATACCGCCAACATCCAAGAGTCGGCTCCCGTTACGGAAGTCGCCGGATCCGGCGCGTGGGCCGTCACGGGCAACTGGGAATTCAGCAAAGTCGCAGCAAGCGAATTGCCAAAAGGCTACAAACCGATCTGTTCGGTTTCCGACAGCGATTGCCATGGCCCCGGCGAAGGAATGAATCTCTACGTGCAACTTGTCTCGGGCGTGAAGAACGGAACCACGACCCCTGCTTACGGCATGATGCTGTGGCAAGGTGACGACTTCATGGGCGGCAGCACGACAAGCCTTCAGGCCTATGAGGCCTGCAGCGGTGGCACAGGAGTCAAGAAACTCGGGACCACTTTCGCCAACCTCCAGGCGAACGGCGTCGATCTTTCCGCTAACACGGACGGCGTCACTCAAGGAAGCTTCCAGTGGGCGACCAGCGTCAACATCAACAACTCGAGCATTGTTTCGCAAACCGGAACTCAAACCCTGACTGACGGGTGGAAGATCGAGCACGCCATGACCCGCTGGCCGATCCAACAAGGCTGCAGCTCCGTTACCTTCCGCGGTAAACAGGTGTGGCGCTGTCTCGATGACGAGAACGATGGCAACGCGGCCAATGACGTTTACTCCTTTGGACTTGGCGGCGGTTGTGTCCTGACCGGAACGACCACACCTGTCTTCATGCAGGACTGGAATAAATTCAAAGGTAACGTCGGCGGAACGATCCAGCCTAACTGTTCGAACGTTACTCCCGCTTCTCCGTTCCAAGATTTCCAGGGCAATTCCTGCGCGGGTTATTATGACGACGACGGTTTCGGCAGCGGCAACGATCCGGTTCAAGTCACCTGCTCGAACGCGAACGGCTTCAGCGCGACCGCAGACGGAGCCACGATCGATAATGCACTTCAGTCGCAGTTCAACTGGAACAACATCGCTCAAATTGCCCAAGGAACCGACTGCTCCGCTATCGCGACCAACGTCTCGCCCGATTCTGACAAGCTCGCTCAGCTGAAATGCTACACGGATGCGTACTACGCGGCCAACCTCGATAACGACGCGTCTCTTTGCCTCCCGCGTATCCGCACCAACTGGGCGGCAACCACCTCCGCGGACTTCCTGGCCGGCAACAGCGATAAGCCTAAAGCCCAAGTCCTCGCGAACTTCGTAAACTTCGATTCGGACGGCGTCCTCACCACGTTCAACGAAGAAGACGACTATCGCGGCGTCAAGGCTGGCGAGAACGACTGGACGGACTGCCACGTGCGTTCCTTTGGAACGCTCACCATGAGCCCTCAGAACAAGAGCGGGACCACCGCGACCCAGGTCCGGGCGAGCTACTCGGAAAACGAAGTCCTCGTCGACAACTCGAAACCCGCATGCGTCGGGTACTTCAAAAACGAAAACGGCACGAAAAATAGCGCTGGCGCGTGGTCGAAGGTCGCTAACTACATGTTCAATATGACCAAGCAACCCTGAGCCTTCGCTCTTCTTCACTCACAAAAACCCCTGGGAACTTCGGTTTCCGGGGGTTTTCTTTTTGCCCAAGATTTTGTTAGCTTCGACATTATGAAATTTGGCCGAAAACTTTTCTTTTCAGTGGCTCTTCTCGCGGTGTCATCCGCAATCTTCGTCGTCTACCGCAATACCCAAAAGACGTTGCAAAACCTTTCCATCCAAACGCGCATCGTTCTTCACGGCGAGGCCTTCAAGGCACGCATCGCCCCGTCGATGCTCCTTGGGGATGTGAGATCGCCTCAACTCTTGCTGTGCCTTGAAGGCGAAGGCACCGGTTGCAATAACTTCGATGGCGAGTGGATGCGACTTGCCGATGCTCTCTTTGGTATTGCACCGCGCATGAGTTCTACGGGCGAGTTGTGTCATAGCTTCTGCTCCATCGAGAGGACACTCGAGTTTCGACCTCACTGCTCATCACCCCGCAGTTGCGAAACGATCGAGGTCCGAAGCCAAGCGCGTTCGAAGATTTTTGCCGGTCTGAGCCGCGAAATGAATCAAAGCTTCGACGGTCGTGAGGCCCTTCAAAGTGCCCGTCGCCGAACGGCCGCGGCACGGACGCCCCTGCCTTCGCCTCGGCCCCCGTCGGCGTCATCCAGATAAGCATATCTTACTGGAATCAATACATTATTTTTATTGACGCAGCGAATAACTTGCAGTATGCCCCTTCTCCATGCTGCGGCGGCGTTTTTGGATACTCGGGAGTGTTGGGCTCTGGAGCACCCAAATTCTCGCGCAGGCCAGCCCTTGCGTAAACGCCATCGAGAACGGAGTCCTCAAAGAAACACGGCGCCTCGAAACTCAGTACCGTCGCATGACGAAGGGTCGCGACGGAATCAAGCACGACAACGCCGGTCGCTTCAAGCGAGGCACCCGACCTCACCAAGCGATACTTCTTCTCCACGGTTTCATTTCTTCTCCGTTTGAGGTCGATCCGCTCGCACGTCAGTTTCAGCAAAACGGCTTCACGACCTATGAGCCTCTGTTGCCCGGATTCGGCTCCTCTTCGGAAGTCGCCAACCACAGCTCGCTCGTCGAATGGCAAGAGTCCGTGCGCAGCAACTTGCGTCTTCTGACCGAATGCTACGATGAAGTCACACTCGTCGGCTTTTCGCTGGGCGGCGCTCTCGCCATGGATTTCGCCCTGAGCAACGATCCCGACGATCTGAATTTGCAAAAAGATGTGGCGCGCCTCGCCCTCATTTCTCCGCTCGTAAAACCCACCGTCAAGCTCGGAGCGACTCTGAACAATTTCCTGCGCGTCTTCACGCGTCTTGTCTCCCTGAAGGATCTCTACAACCTCAGTCACAATCCAGATCTCCAGGTCCCGATGTCGTTCCCCAAATTCTACAACGACAGAATACCTCTTAACGCTGTGGCGCAGACGCTTAAGCTCTCGCGTCGCCTCCAAGGACTTCCGCGCCACGAGACGCGCGCGATTGAAACCTATCTTTCCGTAAGCGAAATGGACGAAACCGTCGATTGGAAGAAAAGCGTTTCCTTCGTCCAAACGCATTTTCCGGCGATGCACCTCAGGCACTTCGATGCGGACGAAAATATTCCTCACCAGCTCCCGCTTTCGCCCGCCGCCAGGACCCTCGGGAAAGATCTTCGCAACTTCGTTCAATCGCTCTGAAAAATTAGGGCTGGCTAAGGCGCTCGGCCAAAAACGCGAGGTCCTCGATATCGTGGTAGAGACCGAATCCGAATCTCAGGAAAGATTGCGTCGAGGATTCGCGACTGTCACAAAGAACTCCGCGACGGGAGAGCTCATCTTGAACACGGCGCGCTTCGCCGGCCTGAAGTGGGAAGCTCAGAAAATTTCCGCGATCCGCTTTGGCCACAACCTGCTCGCTCGCTTCCTTCAGGCGCGCGAGCCATTCCTGTTTTGCAGGAATCATCCCGAGAATTTCCAGGCAGTGCTCTTGGAGATCGATCGAACGACGGTGAATCGTTTCGGCTGTGAGGGATTCGCGATCGAAGAAGTTGAGTACCGCGCGTAAACGGTAAAGACCCGAAGGATCGAAACTCGCGCCCCAGAACCTCCACGCACCGTGGCCGTAATCACAAAGCGCGCTCGGTCTGTCGCCGAGAGATTCGAAATGTGCGTACCAGCCCGTGTTCTTCGGTCGCAGGCGATCGGCCTTCGGAGGGGTATAAAGAAAACAGACCCCTTCTCCCGACTGCAGATACTTATAGCCGCCGCCGAGGACATACACGTCGTTTTGCAACGCCTTCAGCGAGAAGGGTCGCGCCATAAAGGAATGATAGACGTCGAGCACGAGCATCTCGCACTTCGGAGC
>JBDSDI010000048.1:0-5461 GCA_039920645.1 Bdellovibrionota bacterium
CTCATGCGAATTTGTATTGGTGATAGAGACTCGTCTCATCTCGACGTTATCTTCGGGTGCCACGAGAATCTCGGTATGCGTAATAAGCCCCTCATCTTCGCGCCAGAAATCGACTTTGTCTTCGGTAAAGGTCACTTGATAGCCGGTTCCCTCAGACGCTATCGGCTGAAGACTCGTCGTCCAAACGCCGCCGCTTTTGCGGTTGCGGACATAAATGAACTGTCCCCAGTTGTCTCGCGTCGTATCTTCGCGCCAACGATTCACAGCGATGCGCCCGCAGCGGGAATATCCCCCGCCGGAAGCCGAAACGAGAACGGAATAGGTGCCATTGGAAAGGATTTGCGTTTGAGGCGATCCGAGATCAGCCTGAGTAACCACACGCGGGAGCAACGAGTTGTTAAAGCTCAGCACGACATCAGCATGGGCCTCTTCCGCGCGAGGTTTCGCGATAGAAACCTGATCGGGAACTTTTTCTTGCAGCAAGAGTTCCGTCGCCTGCACGAGCGGATCGGCATGGAACCTGTCCTGAACGATGAAATTATTGATGACGTTATTGAGCGCCACAAAGCTCATCCCCTGATGGTGAGCCATGAAAGAGCGCAGCATCACCTGCGCGTGTTTCTGCGGCAGCCGCTCGGGCGTGTAGTCGATAGACTCGAAGAAACCATAGCGACCCAAGACTCCCTTGTCCTGAAGCACTTTCAAGTTCGCAAAGGCCTTATGGGGTTCCACGAGCGCAGCGAGCATGGTCGAATACGGAGAGACGACGAGTTCGTCACTGAGACCCCGTTTCAAGCCGAGTCCCGGAATCCCGAAGGGTCCGTATTGATAGTTCATACTGAGATCGCGCGCGTTGTATCCGGCTTCAGAAATACCCCATGGCACGCCCTGTTGAGTAGCGTATTCGATCTGTCTTGCCACGACGGAATGATAGGTCTCTTCCAGAAGAGTTCCGCGGTAACCCCTTGTTACGAGAAGCGGCATCAGATACTCGAACATCGTTGCGGTCCAAGAAACCAGAGCCCGTCCACCCGTTACGCTCGTCAGCTGCCGACCGAGACGGAACCAGTGTTCCTGGGGCACGTCCCCCTTGGCGATCGCAATAAAGCTGGCCAACCGCGACTCCGAGGCCAACAGATCATAGAAGGAGTTGTCACGACGATCGTCCGAGACGTTGTAACCGATGACAAAGATTTTTCTTTCCCAGTCGAAGAGAAACGCGAAGTCCATCTCGAGGGCCAATGCCTCCGTCGCGCCCGCGAGTCTGACGAATCGTTTTCGAAGAGTTTCGGTATCCAGATCCTCGAACTCGATACTCCTCATATGTTTCAGGGCTACGTGCAGCCAATAGCGCGTGTCTTCGAAAGTTTCTTGAGCATGATTCGCGCTCAACGCCTCGAAGAAGTCCTCGACGCCTTGAAGCTTCTTGATGGCGTCGCGCAGAGCAACGATCCACTCCGAGGCGCTTTCTTCGGTCTTCGATTGAAGATCCCGTATCACAAGCGAAATCGTCTCGCGTGCTTGCAGAGAACTCATATCCATCATCTCGCGCGTATCGGGGGTTTCTCTTGAAACCTCTTCGCGAAGGATACGAAGCGTATCGAGAAGCCCACGGCGATTGTGCCGAAGCGGCGTTTTTTTCAGAGCGATCGCTAGACAACTTTGTTTGACGGCCAAAAGGTGGGCCGCGAGATTTCCGCTATCGACCGTTGAAAGATAGCGCGGATTGAGCGGCTCCAGATTATGCGTGTCGTACCAGTTGAAAAAATGCCCGCGGAGTTTTTCCATTTTCTTCATGGAAGCGACGGTTTTCTCCAGCGTATCGGCGAGCTCGAGAGCCGTTAAGTAACCCAGATCATATGCGGAGCACGCTGACAGAAGCTGAAGGCCGATATTCGTCGGCGAAGTTCGATGGGCCACGACGGGGCGCGGATCTTCCTGAAAGTTATCGGGAGCGAGCCAGTTGTCCTCGGGACCCACGAAGGTGTCGAAGAAGCGCCAGGTGCGACGTGCGTAGTTTCGGAATGTCTCGATTTCGTTCTTTGTCAGGGGGCGTTGGCTCGCGTTGGGGGCCTTGGCCAACCAGCTCTTCACCGCAGGACTCAAGAGCCAGAGAAGTGGAATGACGCTCTCAATCTCGAATCCGGGATCACGACGTAGAAAAATTTCCACGACCGTAAGAATGCCGACGATGAGTCCTGCACCGGTGCCCTGCCAAAGAGAACCCTTGGTTTTTTGCGCCCGTCCCTGATCCTGAGCGAAGCTGACCCATTCAAGAATTTTCTTTTTCGAAATGTGCACACGGAAGAGCGCCCGCACGATAGCGTCGGCCTGCGTCCAGGCGAGTTCCGGAAGGAAAATGAGGGTCGAGAGATACTGGATCGAGAGATCGCCGATGGAGCTGCGAAGATTTCTTAGGTATCCCGCGAAATGCAGATTCTTCCTGAAACCGAGCATCGTCGAGGCGAAAGAAAGAAAAAGAGGAACAAGCGGAAGAGCCAGAAGTGCGAGTGTCCACTGCAAAGGAGAACCGAGCAGACCCGTCCATGCGACTATAAATGCCGCGAGAAAAGTCGGCGCATAAAGGCTGCGTCTTAGATTGTCCGCGATTTTCCAGCGAGAAATGAGCGAGAACGGATTTCTAAAAAGTTTGGCGTTTCCATCGGGAATTCGCGGGAGGATCCACTGGGCAAGTTGCCAATCTCCTCGCGTCCATCGATGTAGTCGGCGGGCAAAGGTCCCGAAATTCGCTGGATAGTCGTCGAAGAGTTCGATATCGGTCACGAGTGCGCAACGTGCGTAGCATCCTTCAAAAAGATCGTGACTCAAAAGACGCGCGTTGGGGACTTTTCCGTGAAGAGCTTCCTGGAAAGCATCGACGTCGTAGAGCCCTTTTCCCGTGAAACTTCCTTCACGAAAAAGATCCTGATACACGTCCGAGACCGCCGTCGTATAAGGATCGATACCGGTATTTCCCGCGAAGATGCGCGAGAACCGTGTGCGCAACGATCCCGACAGCGCGACGCTGATCCGGGGCTGAAGAATCGAGTAGCCTGAGCAAACGCGCCCCGCAATTTTGTCGTATTCCGGTTTGTTGAGGGGGTGAAGCATGCAGCCAATAAGCCGCCGAGCGGCATCGCGCGGCAGCTGGGTATCGGTATCGAGAGTGATGACGTACTTGATCGAGCTCAGAAGCTCGTGCGGCGCCGTAACCGTGTCGAAAGTGGTTTCTTTATCTCCACGCAGCAGGCGGTTAAACTCTTCGATCTTCCCGCGCTTTCTTTCCCATCCGATCCATTTTTCTTCCGACTCACACCACAGTCTTTTGCGGTTGAAGACATGAAAGCGTTTGAAATCGTAAGCAAGGTGCTCATCGTTAAGACGTGCGACTCCGTCCAGGACGGCTTTGAGAATCGCCTCGTCGTTCGGGGAGCGCTCGTCCGCAGCGTCTCCGAAGTCGCCAAGTAGCGCGTAGTAGATGTTGTTGTCGCGATTGGCGAGGTAGCGGATGTGGAGGTCTTGGAGCAAATTCTCGACGCCCGCTACACTCGTAAAGAGCGTAGGAACGACGACCATCGTGCGCGCCTCTTCGGGGACGCCCTTCTCAAGATCAATTTTTGGCAACTGATCGGGTCTGAGCGCGCGCGTAATGAAATGGTTCATAATCGCCAAAGCGACTTCGCTGATCGGAATGAGCAAAAGGACCGCCCAAATAGCTCCCAAAAGGAGCGACGCTTTTCCGGAAAGGAAATAGTAAAAAAGAGGAAGCTCGATAATCGCGCTCAGGCCAACAAGTAATCCGAAATAGACGCGAGTGGGGTTTCTGCGCAAACTTCGTCCGACACTTTCGCTGAGGCGCGGGACGTAAGATATCAGCTTTTCAAAGTCCCGCGCGCCGTCGCCAACGAGAGAAAATCCGACGTGCCGCATCTTATCCGTGCTTGCGGTCGAGCTTTTCTCGACGAGTCGTTGCGCGATTTCGATTTCGTTAAGTTTCGACCCTCGTCCGAGGCGCTCGATTTCATGACGATATCGGTCGCGCGTGACGAACTCCATCTTCGAGTAAACGCCCGCCGGATCCTCCGAAAGAACGTCGTCGACGAGACTTACGCTCTCGAAAAATATTTTCCAGTCGAGCGCCGAGAGAAGACGCATGCTTGAGATGATGTTGCCGACTGTGACTTGAGCGGCGGCTTGTCTTTGGTGCTCGAGCTGTGCAAGTTGGAATGTATCGGTCGCCTGGGTTCGAAGCTGATCTTCGATCCATTCGTAGGCTGGCCAGACATCGGAATCCTGGTTACGCAGACGTTGAATCAACTGAACGATGTAAGCCCTGTCGAAAGTTTCGGGACTGCCGAGTCGCCGTGAAAGTTCGGCAGAAAGTTTTTCCGCGACACCTTCGTCCGTCTCGGCAGCAATTTTCAAGAGGTGATCCGCGAGGGTATTAGCGAGGTCACGATTTTCGCGGGAACGTACGATGCGGATCGCGAGAGGTTTTAGAAACTCGATGAGGGCCAAACGCAGAGAAATCGAAACAGCCCAAAGCTCTCCGATTGAAAGCGGCGAAACTTCTTGAAAGGCCCTCACGTAACGTCGAAGCATGGCCGCATCCAAACGGCAGTCTGTGTGCACAAGAAGCGAGAGCGCCAGCACGTAAACCCGCGGATATCCCGTGAGCTGACCCTCGGAAATTTTTGGAAGCCCCCGATAATAGCTCGGCGGTAAATGTTTGCGGATATCGCGGAGCTGATCCTCGACGATGTGGAAGTTATCCACGAACCATTCGGCAGCTGGCGAAACAGAGGCTTTGAGGCGGATCGCCTCGGTAAGTTTTTCGTAAGAGCTCAACAGCTCTTTGTGGGCCTTTTGCAAAGCAGGCGAAAGTGAGTGCCCGCGCTTAACATGGATGACCTTCAACTCGCGCGCCATCTGACGGGCATGTTGTTCCAAGCGCTCCGTGCTGTAGATTTCGTCTTTACCTGGCTCCCAGCGGATCCCGTCCGGCGAGTCCCGCATAAGATTAAGGACGTCGTCGTAGAAGGGGTGCTGATCCGCTTGTTTCATGTTTTTTTGAAGACCTTGAGCTTTAAGCCTCAAGAGCACAATAGGTGCCAGGGCTTAAAATGGGTTTGGGGCAATTTATGGACTAAGTTTTTGAGGCGTCAATGATACGGGGGTAATTTTGAGACCTCGCGCCGGGGCTTTTTCTTTATAACACTTCGTAGGCACTTGGCGCGGCTCTTGCTTTATCCAGAAGCAGATCACAAATCTAAGACAACTCAAAAGGAGCATACATGAAAAACCAACTCTCAAAAATCGAAGGCCGCGTTCTTCCCCCCATTCTTCTCTACGTGCTTGGTGTTCCCGGCGGGATCTGTATCCTGTTGTGGCTGCTGGTCTTCCGTCACTGATCTCGTTCTAAAACTTAGGAATTAAAAAACGGCGCCTTTCCCTTCGGAAA
>JBDSDI010000049.1:0-21816 GCA_039920645.1 Bdellovibrionota bacterium
CCAGTGAGCCTTCGACCGTCATCGATTTTAACTCTCCCGAGCCCGTCATCATCCGCAAAGGCAAGGGCGATATCTCGCTCTTCCAACTCCGCGACGACGCCTAAGGACGCTGACCCGATCACATGGCGATTCTCAAATCCCGTTTCGACGAGCATTTGAGTCGCAAGTTTTTCCATGTCGTGTCGGGCACCGCCGTGGCCTATTCGTTCATCTATGCCCTCGAGCGCAAGACCGCCGTGATCATCATCGTTGCGTGCACGATCTTCTTTGCGGCGGTGGACCTCGCGCGCATTCGTGTCGCGCTGCTGAACGCATGGGTTTTGCGGCTGTACGGACCTCTCATGCGCAGCGAGGAAAATGATCAGCCGAGTGCGCAGGTCTATTATCTTCTCGGGCTTTGTTGGGCGTTGCTTGTGCTTCCAAAGATCATCGCGCTCCAGTCGATTCTCACTTTGGCGTGGATGGATCCGGTAGCGGGCGCCTACGGCGTGCGTTTCGGTAAGACGCGCTGGAATTCCGTTTTCCGGTTTTTCATTCCCGAAGAGCGGCAGATTCCGTTGAGTCTCGGAGCGAAAACTTTCGAAGGAAGCTTCGCGGGATTTTTTGCCGCTTTTCTAGCCGGTGTCATCGCTTGGACGGGGCGCTGGGCGGCATTTCCAATGGAGTCGGGACACTTGAGGTGGCCTTCCCCCTTGGAGATCGTCGTCATGAGCACCGTAGGTGCGGTCGTCGCGGTCGTCGCGGAAGCGTGGCCGTCGCAATGGGACGACAACGCCAAAATCCCTTTTTGGACGGGTCTTATCGTTTGGGCCGCGGCGCTCCTCATGGGTATTCCGATCACCTATCTCTGACACTTTCGTGACGTCACATCTTAAGGGGCGTGGGGTGTTCTCGCTGCGCGATAGTGCTATCCTTGAAGGCTATGAAGTCGTTACTGATTTTCGCGCTTATGGCATTGGCGATACCCTCTCATGCGGCGGTTCTCGAGAAGTCGAAATCTTTCGTGGCGCAGCTCCTGGAACTCGGCAAGCTCTCGCGTGAAGCCAAAGGTGCGCTCACTCCCGAATCCAAGAAATCCATTCAGGCGCTTTCGTCGCAAGTCGATTTCCAAGTGCTCGCGGCGAAAAGCTTAGGCGCGACCTGGAAAAAACTTACGCCGGCCAAGCGCAAAGATTTCCTGAACACTCTTCAGGAAACCATTGAGGTTCTGCTCTATCCCAAAGCGGATCGCATCACTTCGTCTCTGAACGACGTGAAGTTCATCACCACTCCCGCGAAGCCGCGCCAGGTGAATGCGCAGACAACCTTTGAAGTCGAAAAGCAGGGAGACATCATCGAGAAGAACATCGAGTTCGATCTCATCTTCGATGCGCGCGAAAAAGTCGTCGACACGATTATCCAAGGCGAAATGGTCTCGACCAATCTCAAACGCCAGTTCGAACAGGCCCTCCAGAAAAAAACTTTCGATCAGCTTCTTGAGCAGATGAAGAAACGTGTCGCTGACGCCAAGTCTCCTCCGAAAACGCCGCAGAAAGCGGGAGACAAGAAGTGAAAGCGCGGGTCCTCGCCGCAGTTCTCGGAATTTCCGGCTGCGTTTCGGTCTTCGCGCAGGATGTGTCGGCGCCGCAGACCTCGGCTGCCACGGATCGTCTCGACTTCGACGGTTTCTACAAACGCGCTCTCGAGAAGGGCGCCCGTATCCAGGAATCGGCCGCTCAACTGAAGGTTTCCGATGCGCGCGCTCAGTTGGCGCGCGCGCAGTCCTTCCCGACGATGCAGCTCGAAGCGATCGCGGGACCGAGCCCGAGTTTCACAGGCAATGCGCTCGAGAGTAATACGTCATTCGACCGTTGGGGCGTCGCCTTCCAAAACAAGATCGAAATCATTCAGCCGCTGTACGCCTTCGGTGCGCTCGGAAAGTTGCGCGAGGCCGCGTCGGCCGCGCAAGAAGCGGAACGGGGTCGTCACGAGCGCGAAAAGTTGCTGCTCAAGCAAGACATCGCAAAACTTTATTACGGGTATCAACTCGCGTTTGAATTGCGCGAAGTGGTGCAGGGTCTTCAGAATCAAATAACCAAAGCGCGCGACGAGGCCGAGAAAATGCGCGATCACAGATCCAAAAATGCGCCTTCGGCGACCGACATCGATCGTCTCGATATGGTCCTGGCTGAATTGACCGCGCGTTCGGCCGAGGCGCAGAAGTTCATGGATCTAGCGAAACTCGGAATGGCCGTGGAGATCGGAAACTACGGCGGACAGAACGACGTTCGATGGGCGCGCGCCAATCTGAAGCGTCGCGAAGCAGATTTGAAGGAACTCGGTTTCTACCAAGAGATCTCGCACACCAAGCGTCCCGAGTATCAAGCCCTGCGTAAAGAGAGCGAAGCCCGCGACCTGCTGGTGGAAGCCGAAGCGGGCCGCTTCTATCCGACGATTTTTGCGGGAGCTCGGTGGACCTTCGCTTCGAATTCCGTCAGTACCGATCAGCCGAGCGTTTTTGCTAACGATCCCTATAATCAGAATACCGCGATGGCGGGAATCGGCATCCGTTGGAATATTTTTTCGGCCGATGCGCGCGCGAAAGTTGCGGCGGTCCGGGCCGATGCCATCAAAACTCACGCCAAGAACGACGCTCTGCTGAGAAACCTCGATGCCGACGTCGAGAAGAACTGGCAAGAACTCAAATATCTTAAGGTCGCGACCGAGCAGAAGGCTCTGGTCGTACAATCCGCGCGTCGCGTGTACCTCGATATGCTGGGAGGATTTGCTCTCGGATCGCAGAAAGCGAAAGACCTTCTCGAATCCATCGGCTCACTCGCGGGCGCGCAGAAAGCGTCTCTCGATGCCGTTTTCGAAGAGAACCTCGCATGGGTGCGTCTCGAAGCGAGCACGGGACAAGATCTCTCAAACGCTCCCTAGTCTCTAAAGCGCACAGCAAAACGAGCGCACTTAACCCTGCTCAGAATCTTTCTTTTTCTTCCAGATGTAAAAAGCGACGATGCCCGCGATGACGATGACTCCCGCAAGCATGCCCATGTCGAGGCCACCGTCTTTCTTCGCAGCGTCGCCCTGATCGTCGGTGGCGGGCTGGAAACGTCCGGTGGTGCCGGGGCGCTGACCAAGCAGCGATGAGGGGCCCGACGCCATCGCTTCATTAAAGGCTTTCGGATCGTAGAAGATCTCGAGCGAGTCGAGCATCTTGTCGAGGATCGGTGCCCACTTAGCGTAGACGGACTCGGCGATCGAGTAGGTGACGAGGCCTGCGACCTTGCCTTTGATCGAGGCGACGTAGCGGGTGTAGAAGCCGGGGATTTCGGAACCGAAGGTCAGCGAGTCGATCCACTTCTGTTCTTTGATGTCGCGGAAGCGCACGAACTTAATATCGCTCTTGTAGATCTTGCCCGTCAGGTCGCGCATCTCGCGTGGTTGTCCGAGGACTTCATGGTATTTTTCAAAAGTATCGTCGGTCGCGTTTGCGGCTTTGGCGACGATTGCGACGAGCGTTTCGGAACGCTGTGCGAGGTTCTCAGGCTGGCAGACCCAGTCGATCTCTTCCTTGGCGCAGTCCCATCCTGGCGGAAGCTCCAACGAGATGAAGTCCGTGCGGAACTTCTTGGCGTAGGCTTCCGGAACCAAGAAGGCGCCGAAGAGTGCCGTGACGAGAAGCAGATTCCTAAATGAAGGGCTCATGCCCTTCATTTAAACCGAAGTCGGTCGAAAAAGAAATCTCCGATGAGGTCGGCCTTGAAGTTGGCCACGCGGCTCCCGACAAGGTGCATGCTTTGCTCTTGGAAGAGTGGAATGATCGCCGTTTCGTCTTCGAGGAAGATCTTCTGAGCTTCGGAGTAGAGCTTCTGACGGAGTGCAGGATCGGTCGAGATGCCCGACTGTTGGATGTTCTTATCGTAGGTGGCGTTACAGAAGCCCGTGAAGTTGTTGCCGGACGCGCAGGTGAAGAGGTCCATGAAGGTCGCGGGATCGGGATAATCCGCGCCCCATCCCATGCGGTAGATTGCGGGAGCTTTGGTCGAGAGTTGCTTGAGGTAGACCTTCCACTCTTGGCTCGAAAGTTTCACGTTCACACCCAAGTTGCGGCTCCACTGGTTCTGGAGGTTTTCCGCAACGAGCTTGTAGGTTTCGTTCTGGTCGAACCAGATTTCGAGTTCCTTAGGAGGATTCTTGACTTGGGCCCACAGCGCTTTCGCGGCGGCGACATCGGTCTTGATGCCGCGCTCGGCATCGGCGCCGGCGAGGTCGACCGGAATCCAAACCGCGGAGGCTTTCGCCATAGGAGTCAGGAGTTTTTCAATTTCGGAGCGGTCGACCGCCATCGCCAGCGCTTTGCGGACTTTGGGATCGGCGACCGCGGGATCTTTGATGTTGAAGCCGAAGTAGGTGAGGCGAAGGTAGGGACTCGAGCGGAACTCAGGCGTTTTCGCCAGTGAGCGGAGTTGCGAGGGCGGTAGATTACGGACGATGTCGAGATCGCCGGTTTCGAAGAGCGAGACTGCAACAGAATCGTCTTTGACGATGCGGAATTCCACCTCGGGAATGCGGTCGGCTTGCTTATCGTAATAGTTCGGGTCGAGTTCAAGGACGATCTTCGAATCGCGGTGCCATTCTTTGAGTTTATAGGGACCCGAAGAGACGATGTGCTCGACGTCAGTCCAGCGATCCCCGTATTTTTCGACGATGTCTTTGCGGATTGGGAAGCTGATCCAGAACGCGGGGATGTGCAGCCAGTAAGCCGTGGGTCCTTTGAGATTCACGACCAAGGTCTTGGCGTCGGTGGCTTTGACTCCGACTTGCGAGAAATCTTTGAGGGCTCCGGACTGGTATTCTTTCGCGTTCTTTAAGTCGAAGAGGAAGTAGGCATATTCGGACGCGGTCTTGGGATTGAGCACACGTTCCCAGGCGTCGACGAAATCTTGCGCGACCAGATCGCGGCCGTCGCTCCATTTTGCGTCCTTACGGATTTTGAAAGTGTAGGCGGTCGCGTCTTTCGAGATCTCGTAAGATTCTGCGAGCGCGGGAATGGGCTTCGTGTCCGCGTCGTGTCTTAGCAGACCTTGCTGGATGTTGAAGATGATTTCCTTCGAGACATTGTCGGTGGCGAGGTCCCAATCCAAGGTGGGTGGCTCGGTCGGAAGCCTCATACGGATGCGCGTGGTCGGCGCTTTCTTCGCGGTGCAAGCGACGAGGGCGAGTCCGAGGACAAGGGCCTGGAAAAGTTTGTTCTTCATCATGAGGGTGTTGTAGCGCAGAAGACGCGCGCTTTGCCAGCAGGGGATGGGATTTTTGGGGTACGCTCAGCGCCAGATTTTTTCGTTGAGGCCCGGGGTTTTGATCAGCGGAGTTCCGATAATTCGGCTTCGAGGACCCCGATTCCCGGGTTTCCGAGATCCGAAAGGTGCCGGAACTCGAGCCGGGCATTATGGAAATCGAGCCAGTAAGTTTCGACTTGAGTGCCGGTCTTCAATTTTAGAGCAAGCGTTTCTTGGCGTAAATGACCTACCAAACGGTGCGCATAGAAGAGATCTTCGCCCCGGCGCTCCAAGCTTAGCGGAACGAAGTCCTGGTCCTCTTCTTGGTCGTCACAGTTGTAGCTTGTGCTGAGATGGATCTGGTCTGGGCCTACGATCAGCTCAACGAGAACTAAAGAGCAGTCCTGGGACTGTTGCCTATCCGCGTAAACGACGGCGAAATTTCCGACGCCTTTCCACAGTCGCACGGAGCGAGCACTCGCTGCCGCGGTTACGGTCCGGCTCGCAAAAAGGATAACGAGAAAGCCCAAGAGCTTGAACATCATTTACCTTTTAGAAAAGGGTCCAGGCGGTCGCGAAGGTCGTCGCCGAGCACATTGAACGAGAGCATCGTGATGAAGATGAGAGCTCCTGGGAAGAGCGTGAGGTGCGGATAGATTCGCAGCGATCTCCAGCCTTCTTCGGCGAGAATTCCCCAGCTTGGCGTGGGGGGACGAATACCGACTCCGAGGAAGCTCAGGAACGCTTCCGCCAAAATATTCGTGGGAATCTGGTAACTCAACTCGACGATGATCGGCGCGATGCAGTTGGGTATCAGATGCAGCGCGATGATGCGCAAGTGCGGCATGCCGAGCGAGCGTGCGGCTTCGACGAAGGGACGATTTTTCCAGGAAAGAATCTGACCGCGCATGAGACGGGCGGTTCCGAGCCAGCCGGTAATCGTGAGCGCGATAAAAATACCGGTCAGGTCGCGTCCGAAAATCAGCATGATGAGAATCGTGACGATGAGGCTCGGGAGTGTGTAGAGGATGTCCACAAAGCGCATCATCGCGACATCGACCCAACCGCCGACGTAGCCGGAAATCGTTCCGTAGACGACGCCTATGATCAGGCTCGAGAACGCGGTGAGGAAGGCGATAGAGAGGCTGATGCGGCATCCGTACATGAGACGCGTGAGCAGGTCGCGCCCGAGCGCGTCCGTGCCGAACCAGTGTTGCATGCTGGGGGAGGCGTAGGAATCGAGAACGTTCTGAGCATCGAAATGATAGGGCGTGATCCACGGTGCGAGGACTGCGATGATGGTAAGGAAGAGTACTACGAAGACGCAGATCTTCACGGGCCAAGTCATGCGCCAGGAGTTCATGGGACATCCTTCATGCGCGGGTCGAGCCAGCCATAGCAGATGTCGACGATCGCGTTCATGACGACGAGCATGACCGCAAAGAGCAGCGTGACGCCCATGACAAGCGGATAGTCGCGGTTCGAAACACCTTGGATGTAGTGAGTCGCCAGACCAGGAACCGAGAAGACATGTTCGACGATAAATGAGCCCGTGAGAATGCTCGCAGCGAGCGGGCCCAGGATCGTAAGTACGGGCAAGAGCGAATTTCTCAAAGCATGCACCGTAATAACTTTTCTATTCGTAAGGCCTTTGGCTTTTGCGGTGCGAACATAGTCGAGGCTCAGCACTTCGAGGAGGCTTGAACGCGTGAAGCGCGCGATGATGGCGGCGGGCCTCAGTCCCAGGACGATTGTCGGAAGAATTTTATGGGCGGGGCTGTCCCAAAGTGCGGCGGGCAGCACGCCAAGCCAATGCGAAAAGACGAGGATGAACATCGCGGCCACCATGAAGCTCGGCAATGAGACGCCCGACACGGCGAGAATCATCGCGCCGTAGTCCCAGAAAGTTCCGCGCGCGACGGCCGCGACGATTCCGAGGGTGAGTCCGAGACCGATCGAAAGAATTAAGGAATAGAGACCCAGCTCGAATGAAACAGGGAAGGATTCCGTGATGATCTCGCTGACCATGCGTCCGGGATATTTGATGGAGGGACCGAGATCGAAAACGAAGAGGCCCTTCATGTAGTCGAGGTACTGTAGCCACCACGGCAGATCGAGCTTGAACTTCTTGTTGAGCGCGGCCATGACCTCCGGAGGCAATACCTTGTCGGTGTCGAAAGGTCCGCCTGGCACCATCTTCATCAGCATGAAGGTGATTAACGACACGGCGAAAAGCGTGAGGATTGATCCCAGCAGAATGTTCGCGTAGCGCCGCATCTGGAAACTATCTTAGTTCATTTCTTGAAGAATTTGGAGCTTGTCGGGTCGAATCAAGTCGGCGGGCGTCTTGAATAAAGGTTCGCGGCGCGTGGGCTCGACGAGTGGCAAGGGTAGTTCAGCGACTTGCAGGAAAGGCAACTGCGATGGGCTTTCTTCGGAACTCACGAGCGAGCACAACATCACGATCGTCTCCTTATTGCGATTGAAGGCGCGCACGCTACGTCCGGCGAGCAGCTGTCGGGCAGAGAACCATTTCCTCAAGACCTCGCAGGCCTCGCGTCCTAGGGGCGAAGCTTGGGGAGAAGTCTGCACCTCGACGTAACGATTTAGCGGAGCGTAGCGCGTGTGATTCGGCGGATCGCTGAAGGCACTAAAGAACTTGATGGATGCGCGGAACGGAGTCGCGGGTTGGGGGTCTTCAATGAGAGTTTGCGTCTCCTGAAGGATACGTGTCCAGGTGCGAAGATCCTGGATACCGGATCCGGAACTGAAACCGAGGCGGTACAGCGAGCCCGCTTCTGCAAGCCAGCTTTCCGTACTGAGACGCCAGGCTTCGGGAATGGAGGTATCGCGAATGCTCACGGGCAGTTCCGTGATGGCATTGGGAGGACTCTCAAGACTGCGACGGGCAAGGGCCTGTTTCCATTTCATCGCGAAGACGGGATCCTCGATTCCAAGCGGAAGCACGAGTTCATCCGCAGGAACTTCGCCAGGGACGGTGGAGTTCGAGGTCGTGCCCGAAGCGGAGCTGATGGGGTCGGGCTCTTTTTTCTTGTTGCATGCCACGAAGGCGAAGAGCACGCAGAGGCTCAGAATGAAAGAAGTCTCGTGGCGCCTTAGAATCATTTCGTGACGAACTCGAAACGGAACTCCCCCGGTTTGAGGTAGCCCATGCGCGAGCGAAGGACACGCTTTTGCGTCAGGGGATCGTGTTCGAAGGAGTTGATCTCCTCGCGGGTAACGTCGATCTGTTCTTGAAGTTGCACGACTTCGTTTTTAAGACGCGTGTCCTGTTGCTCAAGGAGCACCAGGTGGAGCAGCCCCTTGGGACCGAAGAGATTCAGACAAAGCAGGAAGCCAAGAATTCCGAAGACCCAGCTCCAAGGCAGATTTTCTGGTTTAAATCTTTCTACGATGTGATTCATGAGCGCTTAGTAACTGATTTTACCACGACTGTGTTCGTAGACCCAGCGCGGAGGGTCGTCGGAATACCGGCGGTCATAACGACCGAATCGCCCGTGGAAAGCAGGTTCAAGCGGACCAACTCGTCGATCAGCTCATCGAAGAGCGAGTGATCACGGGCCGACATTTCTTTCCACGGCACGACGTTTACGCCCCAGCTCAGGCAGAGCTGCGAACGGACTTTGGTGTCTTCCGCGAAGGCAAATATTGGCACGCTCGGACGGTGCTTGGCGAGAAGTCGGGCGGAGAGACCGCTGCGCGTGAGGCAGGTGATTCCCTTAGCGCCGAGGTTGTTAGCGAGGCTGGCCGCAGCGATATCGATCGCTTCGGGAAGGGGCAAGATGCGGGGATCAGTGCTCGTATCGAGAGGCGCGGAATGGCCCAGGGTTTCGGCACCCATGATGATATTGGACATCGTGGTGACCGACTCGAAGGGGTATTTTCCGGTCGCGGATTCGTTCGAGAGCATAAGGGCGTCGGAACCGTCGAGGACCGCGTTCGCCACGTCGCTCGCTTCGGCGCGCGAAGGAGTCGGATTATCGACCATGCTCATCAGCATTTGCGTCGCGGTGATGACGGGTTTGCCGGCGCGACGTGCGCGACGGATGAGCTGCTTTTGCACGAGGGGAACTTTTTCGTTGCCGATTTCGACGCCAAGGTCGCCGCGGGCGACCATGATGCCGTCGGAGTAGAAAAGAATATCGTCGATGGATTCGACGGCTTCATCTTTCTCGATTTTCGCGATGACGTGGATGCCCGCGTTCTTTTGATCGAGGTAGCCTTTGAGACTTTTCACTTCACGTGACGAACGCACAAAGCTCAGGGCGAGGAAGTCGATGTCGAGTTCGACGGCGAAGAGGATGTCATCCCAATCTTTCTCGGTAATTCCCGAGGTGGAGAGTTTCGCGCCGGGCATGTTCACACCCTTGTTCTCGCCGAGAGCCTTGCCGAATTGGACTTCAGCCCAGACGAGATTGCGTTCTTTGTCGGTGCGGGTGACGATCATGCGCTGAAGGCCATCGTCGAAGAGAAGGAGGTCGCCTTTGCGCATATCGGCGCCGAGACGCGCGTAAGAGATCGTAATCGGATTCGCTTCCGTGCCGAGCGCGGCCGGAAGAACGGTGCCGATATCGACGCCGGTAAAGACGAAGCCTTGGCCTTGCTCGATCGGCACGGAGCGCGTGACTTGATGAGTTTGAGGGTCGAGGAGTTTCCCGGTGCGGATTTTGGGACCTTGAAGGTCGCCCAGGATACCGACTTCGATATTGAGCTCGGTGGCCGCGCGTCGAATCCACTCGACGCTCTTCTTATGGTCTTCGTGGGAACCGTGGGAGAAGTTCAGACGGGCGACGTCCATCCCGCGGCGGATAAGTTCGCAGATGCCTTCATAGCTTGCGACGGCAGGACCGATGGTACAGACAATTTTTGATTTACGACCAGGTTGCCTCATGGGGGCTTTTTCTAGGCCGTGCGCTGGGTTCTTGCAAGACTTCAACGGATCATGAAGTCGATCAGGTAGACGTCGCGAATCATGCCGGGCTCGACGCCGTTGTGCGCAAGTTCTTGGCTGATGGTCTCGCGAAGAGCGTCCTTCAAGAGAAGCTTGTCCTGCACTTTGCGCAGCGACTTGGTGTCTTGCTGAGAGAGGAGACTCAAGATGCGCGAGCGGATCGCCGGCATCCGCGATTTGATGAGAGCGGCGGTCTGAGAGTCGCTGACCTCGACATTGAGGCTGGTCTTGATGGAGTTCTTAGAGGCCGTATTGGTGACGAAGGGTGCAAGCTCGACCCATTGGATCTGCGTAGTTTCGTCGTGAACGGAGGCGATGGCGCGTTCCGTAAGCTCATGCGTGCTCACGGAGCTCTTGTTCATCGTGCTGAGCCCGGAGATGACGATGAATCCAAAGCCGAGAGTGGCAAGCGTTTGAGTGACTCCGAGGATCAGCAAAACCGGCAATTTTTTCTTAGGCTTCGCGCCCTCTTCAGTTTGTGCTTCGCCTTCAGGAGCCTGTTTGTCTTGTTCTTCAGCCATATGTTCTCATTCCTCACGTCAACGCAACGCGTCTGACCTCTCCGAAGATACTGGATTTTCCCCCCCCACAGTGTGAAGATTTGAATGAGGGTTACGACAGCGATGAAAGAGTCCCAAAAAGCCGAAAAATCAAAGATTTGGGACATCGTTCTTTTGAAGGACAACGGGTCCTGGGAAGGCTTCCGCGCTCCGGCAAAAGCTCTGCACAAAACAGTAAACTACCTCGTCGTCCTCTTTTTGGTCGCGGCCTTCGGCAGCGTGGGTTGGCTTTGGAGTCGTTTCGAACTCGGGCGCTCGGAATCCGAACTCGCCACTCATCGCCTTGAACTGCGTTCGCTCCATGCGCAGGTCGCTTCTCTTCGGAAAGGGCTCGGGAAGGGTGAAACCAGTTCCAGCGTTTCCGAACAGCTGAGTCTCATGCCGAGTCTCGACGACAAGGCCGTCACTTCAGAAGATATCGAACTCACGAGTTTCAAAGTCAGCTTCGACTCAAAGGGCGGCCAGCTCGCTTTGGATTTCGAGGTCGCCAAAACCTCGCGCAGCGCTCTCGGCTCGGACCGCATCTATTGGGTTCTGCTGCTTCACGGATCGCACGGCATTCAGGTCTTCCCGTCCGTACTCGCGAGCCGCAATGGACAAGCGCTTCTTCCTCTCAAAGGACAGGCGATCGAAAACGTTTCGAAGACCCGCAAAGTGAACGCGCGTCTTCGGGCCCAAGGATTTTTCGAGAGCGCTGGTACCGACCCCGTCTACGGAACTCTGCTCGTCTACGATAACAACGGATCGCTGCTCTTGCGTCGCCGTGCAAGCGTGACAACCACGGAAATCAAGCAAGAGGAGAAGCATCAATGAGCACGGCTATCTGGAAAGATCTCGAACTGCTCAACGAACAACACTGGATCTCAAGCGATTTCCAAGGCCGCGGTGAATTCGAGTTCCGCGGCATCATGCGTTTCTCCGGAACCTGGATCGGCTCCATCCGCTCCAGCGATCCCGAAGCGCAGCTCTTCATTTTGGACGGCGCGCGCATCGAAGGAAGTATCAACGTCGCGCACGTCATCGTCGCGGGTACGCTCTCCGACGTCGTTTTGAACGCGAAAAGTTTCGAGGCCGTGCGTACGGCTAAAGTCATGGGTCGCATCCGCGCCAATTCGCTGAAGATCGAAGAAGGCGCCATTCTGGAAGGCGAACTCACCTCCGTTTCGGCGCCCGTTCTATAGGTGTTTACCTGACGGTACGGGGCATTCTTCGGGAAAAGGATAGATCGCGCGATGTTCGGGATCGGTTCTCTCTGTAGAGGTGACGGTGATAACGACTTTGCCTGTTTCATAAGGAGGGGGTGAGTAGCCGGGCATCGGTGTTTCGTCGTAAAAGGCGTATTCGAATTCGTTCGCTCCGTTTTTGACGTGGAAAGCGAGGAGTGTGTTCGAGGCATGGACCTGGAAGTTCACGGCGTCGCTTGAATAGCTCAAGAGTCCGTCGTTGTGGTCGGGATCGAGCGAGAGATTTTTAACGGTGGCGTAGCGCAAGGTCTTCCACGCGTCGTCGGCATCGATGCGCACCCACTTTGAGGGCTCGCCGACTTCTTCTAAGCGCGACGAAATGAGCCGGCCTTCACAGTTGAAGCGATCCACCGGCGCAAAGACGCGTTCCAGGCGGATCGTATTAGGGACCGAAGGGTTTTTCGAAAGTGGCATGCCACAAGCGGCGAGCATCAGACAAAGCAGGGCTATTCCCTTAAGGGGTGAGGTATTTTTCATTTTTTGAGGTCTCCTTAAATTCTAATTCTAGGGACGGGCGCGAACTACGTTTGAACAGTCGTTACGGACGGCGGCCCAGAATATCGTCAGGCCTCGATAGTTCGAGGATTCGTTGCGATTCCAAATTTGATCGAGAGGAACTTCGGTGCAGCGAAGACTCATCACGCGTTGAAGACAGGATCGTAAATTTTGCGGAATGATGTCGGAGCGATTCGACGAGATCGCTTCGTCGATATCCGCGAGATTTTGACTTTCGGGCGCGCCGATCAGAGGGGCAACGCCGTCGATTTCGAGGCTGGCCGTCTGACAGGCGGCCCGGTCAAATCCCGAGAAGCAAAAATTCAAGGTATTGCAGGCGGCTTGTGAGAGTTCGGGGCCAACGGAGGAACTCGTTTTAATGTCGGGATTGCCCACATCGGTTCCCCCGTAGGTGCCCATGGAGTCGCAGGCTCCGAGCGTGAGCAAAAGTACGGTGAGAAGAAATACATTTTCTATTTTCATTTCGAAGTCCCCTGTTTCTTGTGGGTGAGCGGAAAAATTTGCAGATTGATTTGCACGACCTGCTCCGCCGGATTCTTTCCGGCCCCTTGCTCCGCGAGTCGGAGCGCCTCTTTTCGAAAATTGCGCGCGAGAACTTTGAGCTGCTCGAATTGATCCGGGCCGAGGCTGAGGGTTTGCGCGCCGAACTCACGCTCCGCCGCGGGCAGCTCCTCGAGTGCGGGCAAGCTTTCTTCGATCATTCGCGCGAGGTACTGGGCGGCGAGCGCGGAAGTGACGCGGTCGCCGGTGCTGAGGAGTTTGTTCGTCTCGGTGAAGGAACCGTCGAGCGCGCGCTTGAGATAGCCACCGTCGATGAGCATTGCGATGCCTTCTGCGACCTGGTGTTCCGTGATGTTGATGCGCAGGCGTGAGTGAATCTCACGGAACGAATTGTTCATGCGGCAGACCACGGCAACTTCGCGCAGGATCGGCAGATACCAGCGACTGAAGTAGTCAACTTGCGGAGTTGTAACCGTGATGGGTTCGAGGCGTTTGCGCAGATCGGCCACATGCTGCGCGTGAAGCGCGCGCTCTTTGATGCCATCGGACTGGTTCATCAGGACGAGGTGGTGGAAGTAGTGCGATTCGAGCTCGGGAAGTTTGAGTGTGCTCGCAAAGCGCGGAATCATTTCGTTGGAGAGTTTGCGCTCTCCTTCCATGATGAGCTTCCAGTAGTTCGGAGAGCGCAGGCCCGTGCGTTGTGAGAGAAAACGAAAAGACACTTTAGAGTTGAGGCTTTTGGAATGCAGGTACCAGTCTCGTAAAAAACCACGGTAGTTGTCATAACTGACAAGCCGGGGAGCCAGAAGGTCCTGCGTTTCCATGGTTCTGGTATACGGCGAATAGTCTGATTTTTAAAGCAAACATGTATTCAGAACCTATCTCTTCGTATTCAAATGGAATACAGGAGGACTTTCAAGGAGTCGCGGCGGAGATCGGGAGGCTGAGGCCCAGTCGACTGCTCTCGAAGCCGTTGTAATAGACGTAATTTCTCAGAACGTTCGCGCTTTGCGAGTCCGGAGTGTGGAGGGCGTACCTGTCGTGACCATTGCGGCTCCACAGAATCTTGTATTCTTCGCTCGCGCCCTGGTTTTCGTTCGGCGCGATGGCCTCGACGGTGAGCGAAGTGGGAGGCATCTGGGAAACCTCGCTAATCGGAGGCAAGTGTAACGATTCGTGCGCGAGATGCGCCTCGAGCTGCGACCACGAATCGAAAAGCTTATAGACGTTCATGTGCATCGAGTTCTTTCCGAAGAGCACGAGTGCCCGGCTCGTGCTGGTGAGGTGGAGATCAAAACGAGGACCCTGCTCGCGCAAGCTGCCAAGGAAAACCACGGCTCCCAGGTGGAGA
Organism: Bdellovibrionota bacterium; assembly: GCA_039920645.1. Taxonomy (GTDB): domain Bacteria; phylum Bdellovibrionota; class UBA2428; order UBA2428; family UBA2428; genus CAMCVE01. Next base: position 14,409 of record JBDSDI010000049.1, read on the forward strand.
CTCATCAGTCCCAAAAGGCTTGCGAGAAAAGCGCGACGCATACTCTTTAAAAGCAAGGAGGGGGCCACGAAATGCGTCAGTATTTTCAACAGTTTAAAGGGGTGTATTTGAGGGAATTTGTTGAGTATTCGGAGAAGTGTCTCTTCTTTCGACAGTCTTCGGGCCTCGATTGCCTCCGTAAGAAACAGGCCCTAAGTTAAAGATGTGAAACAAGGCTTTTGGTATCTCGCAAAAGGCATTCAGGCGTCGGCGCTCTGTTTGGTCGGGTATTCTCTCTATGTGGGTGTGGCGACGGCCAGCACGCATTCCGAACTTCAGTGGCTCATGGTCGGCGCCGGTCTATTCCTGGCCGGAATGCTCGTGGAGCGGTTTTCGGCTGGCGGCGGCTCCTCCGAATGATCGTCGTCGGAATCGATCCTGGCATTCGCAGCGTCGGATGGTCGGTGATCGACTGCGATCTGCGCGGCGGCGCGAAGCTTGTCGACATGGGAGCGTGGGATCTTTCGAAACTCGGTCCCAGTGTGGGGACGCGCCTCGAACGCTTGCACGAAGAGAGTGTGGTTCTTATTCAGAAATGGAATCCGCGTTTCGTCGGCCTCGAAAAGGCCGTGAATTTCAAGAACGTCGATTCGGCGTTCAAACTCAGTGAAGCGCGTGCCGTGATCCGCTTGGCCTGTTATCAAAATCTCGCCGATATGGACGAGCGCATGATCGAAATCAGTCCCACTGCGATCAAAAAACACGCCTCGGGTTCGGGCCGCAGCACCAAGGATGACATGCTGCGCACGCTGAAACTGCGCTTTGCCAATTTGGACGAGTGGATGGCGTCGTCGGAAAAAAAACTTCCCCACGACGCCATCGATGCGCTCGGCATTTCATGGACAACGTGGGTCCGGGTTCGACAAAAGATTCGTTTGGGTTCTAGTATGAACAGCCTGGGAGGGCGCGTTTGAGATGGCAGCGAATTTGGGACCTTTAGTCGCCTTGCGCGGACAGCTTCTTCGCGAACACGAAGGTTTTTCCTGGCCGCTCGACGACACTCAACTGCTCGTTGAGTGCGAAAGCGCGCGCCTTTATTTCGTTGAATTTTCCTCGGCACGCGTCGTGAAAAATTTACTTTCTCTTCCGCAGCCGGCTTGGATTTACGTCGCGGAGATCGTGCGCGAAGACGCTCACCTCTATTACGGTTTCTCGAGCGCCGTCGAACGCGCGCTCTTCGAGGAAATCAAGGAGATCAAAGATATCGGTCCCAAGACTTCGGCGCTCATCGTGGCCGAGCTCGGACCGCAGGATCTTTTCCGTCTTATGCAGGAAGGCGCCTGGCACGGATTCAAAGTTCCGGGTGTTGGTCCTAAGACTTTAGACACGCTGGTCTTCGGACTGGGCAAACGCAAGAAATCCATTCTCCCCCTTATCGATCGCGCGCTCTCGGGCCGTGTCGAATCCAAAAAACGTTCCGCTCCCATGGGTGCTACGGACGAAACGTCTGTGACCGACAAAACCATGGGCGCGCTGGCATGGAGACCTGCTCTCTACGCTTCGGACTCGCTTCTGAAAATGTTCGAAGGGCTGGGACTCGCACCTCCGCAGGCTCAGAAACTTTTCGAGGAATGTCTCGAAGCTTTCGAAGGTTTTTCGGAACTCGAAGACAAAGCTCGAGTGCCTATCATGCTCCAACGATGGGGGCAGAGCCGCTGGGTTCGAGACGTAAGTGGAGTCTAAGACGATGACGACGAAATCAAAATTGCCTCTCGTTGAAATGAATCGATCCGACGCGATCTCGAGCGATGCGCCGCGGGCGACTTCCATCTCGGGCGCCCCTGATAATTTCCTGCGCCCTAAGTCGCTGGGCGAATACGTCGGACAGAGTTCGGTCGTCTCTAAGCTTTCCGTCTTCCTGGCAGCGGCGAAGAAGCGCAAGCGTCCTCTCGACCACGTTCTGCTTTCAGGCCCCCCCGGACTTGGCAAGACGACCCTCGCCTACATCATCGCTCACGAGATGGGCGGACGCCTTCATCAGGCTCCCGGTCCTACCCTCGACAAATCCGTCGATTTGCTTTCGTTGCTTTCCAATATCCAAGAAGGTGACGTGCTTTTCATCGACGAGATCCATCGTCTCTCGAGCGTTATCGAAGAAACACTTTATCCGGCGATGGAAGATTTCCAAGTTCAGATGATGTTGGGCGAGGGTTCGAGCGCGCAGTCGGTCACGCTTCCGCTCCCGCGTTTCACGCTCGTTGGTGCGACCACGCAACCCGGCCGCCTCACGGCGCCGTTGCGCGACCGTTTCGGAATTCAGCTCGGTCTGGATTTCTACGCTCTCGAAGACATGCGCCAGATTCTCACTCGCAGCGCGAAGCTTCTCGAGATCGATCTCGGTGCCAAGGAGATCGACGAAGTGGCACGCCGCTCCCGCGGAACGCCGCGTATCGCCAATCGTCTGCTCGCACGCGTGCGCGACTTCGTCGAAGTCGAAGGCGAGCGTTTCAAGAATCCCTTAAAAGCCGTTGAAGCAGCGCTCGAATTCTTGGACGTTGATTCGCGCGGTCTGCAGCCTTTGGACCGCAGATATCTCAAAGTTCTCATGGAGCAATTCCGCGGTGGTCCCGCTGGCGTTGAGGCTCTGGCGGCCACGATGGCTGAAGATAAGAGTACCCTGGAAGAGACCGTCGAACCTTTTCTGTTGAAGGAAGGCCTCATCGTACGCTCGCCTCGGGGCCGCGTCGCAACGGATGCCGCCTACGCGGCGTTTGGGCTTCCCGTCCCGGCTCAGTTGGGAACCTAGGCGTCTTTCCCGAGAGTGTAGGAAATAAGACACACCCCTTATCGGAAGCGTGTCCTTTTCGACACGCCAAGGACTTGATATTACAAATGATTTGGCAAGAGCTGCCGAATTGTGGAGAATAGAGATGTGAGCCTTCCTCTTTCTCATATCGTGTCCGGCGCCGCACAGCGCTCCGCGCTTTGGGACTGTGTTCTTGTCGACGTCGATACTCGAGGACCTTCGATCGAAGGTGTGGGTATTCATACCGGAAAAAGATTTCGCACTTTTCTCGTCCGCAATCCCGAACATGATGGCCTGCGCTTCTGTGCTCTGAGAGGCGATCATGTTTTCGAAGCGCCCGCGCTCTGGAGTCGTTTAAGCGGTACCGCGCGCGCGACCGCGCTCGTCTTGCGTTCCCTGTCGGATCCTTCGCATCGTGAGCGCTACGAACTCAAGACTATCGAGCATTTCCTCGCGGCGGCGCATATCATCGCGCTCAAGGGCTACGATCTTTGCGTCGAAGCGCTCGACACGCTCGACGAGGGCGAAGCTTTTGAATTGCCGATACTCGACGGTTCGGCGGCGCGCTGGCTATCGTGGATCGAAGAATGCGTCGGTACGAGTCTGGATGTTCCGAGCGAGCGTCTCGCCTGGAAACCGATTCGTCACTACGAGCTGCGCGACGGGGATAAGTCGGTGCAGATTTTTCCGCACTCCGACGACGCCGATTCGCGCACCGTCCTTACATGCACCGTACGTTTTCCTAAAATCTGGAATCAATCGCTGGACTTCGTCTGCGATTGGTCGAAACCACTCGCACTCGTCGAAGCATTCCGTACGCACATCGCTCCGGCGCGAACCTTCGGTTTCGAGCGCGAACTGCGCGACCTTGAAAGCCGCGGTCTCGCGCGAGGCGGAAGCCTCGATAATGCGATCTTGTTGCGTGATGAGAGCCTCGTGAATCCCGAGGGTTTCCGCGTTCCGGAAGAACTCGCCGCGCACAAGCTTCTCGACGGCATCGGCGACTTCGCACTTTTGGGCGCGCCGCTCATCGGCCGCATCGAACTCGAATGCGCTGGTCATTCGATGCATTTGCGCGCGGTCTCCGAAGCCGTACGAAAAGGCGTCCTGGTCTCAGGATTTATTGATCGCAACGGACGCTTTCAACGTCGCGATAGCTAAGCGAGAGGTCATTTCAAAACTTGTTGCTAGGGTTTGAAATGACCTCTAGTCTCGGATCGAGATGGCAGCCGCTCCTAAGAAACCCGAGACGATCGAGTCGCGCAAACGCAAGCGCGAGCGCCGGATCGCGGTCTTTCTCACCATCGTCTTCGTGGTTACGACGACCGCCCAAGTTTTCTTCACCGACCGCGCTCAAGGTTACGGCATCCAGCAGAGTCTTCTCTACTTCGCACTGCTGTACCTGAACGTCATCCTCATCATGCTGCTCGTGTTTCTTGTCTCAAGAAACCTGATTCGCGCCTACCTCGCGCGCAAGAGTGGCTCTCTCGGCGGCGGTCTTCGCTGGCGTTTGGTGAGTTCGCTCCTCTTCTTCTCGCTCGCTCCCGCGATCGTGCTCTTCGTCGCGAGTTCCTATGTCATCCGCCAAGGTTTCGATCGCTGGTTCGGCGGGCAAGTCTCCAGCGCGCTCGAAGACTCGCAGGCGATCGCCGACGTTCACTACAAAGGTATCGAAGGTAATCTCGAATTCTTCTCGCGCCGCGCGAGCGAGCGTCTCATACTTTTGCAACATGCGCCCACCGATACGGACCTCATCGATCTCTTACGCGACTATCCCGTCGAGGCGATCGAGGTCTATCCGAACCTGGTGCGTGCTCCAGTGCGGGTGCTGCAAGAAAAAACCCCCTCGTGGGCCGTGCCTCGCGCCGCGACTGAAAGTCTCGAGCGCGCCTTCAAAGGCGAGTCCTTCCATCTGATCCGTCAGTACGGGGATGGGGATCTCGTTCAGCGCTACGTGCCGATCAACATTCAAACGCGGCACCAAAGTCAGAGTTATCCCGGAAGCTTTATGCCCGACGATTTCGTTCTCGTTATGAGTTACACGGTTCCGCTCGGACTCAAGACCCGGATTTCAGAGCTGCGCGGATCCTTCGCGGGTTATCAGCAGACGCGACTCCTGAAGGATTCCCTTAAGACGAACTACACACTTGTGCTACTGACGCTTTTCGTTCTGATTCTCTTCGTCGTTTCGTGGTTCGGCCTCTACATCGCCAAGAGCATCATCGATCCTGTCTCGGAGCTTCTCAAGGGGACCGAGGCCTTCCGCGCCGGAAAATGGGATTACCGCATCGAAACTGATTGGACGCCAAAAAAGAAAACGCTCGGCCCCTCACCCGGTACCGACCTTGAAGTTCTCAAATCCGCCTTCAACCTTATGGCTGAAGAAGTCGGCCAGAAGAGTCGCCAGATCGAAGAAGCCAATGCCCAGCTCGTATCGCTCGTTCGCGATCTTGAGGAACGTGAGCGTTATCTTGAGAACCTGCTCTCGAGTATTCGTCGCGGTGTGGTCGTGGTAAATCCGGAGCTGCAAATTCAGCGCATCAACGACGAGGCGCTGGAGTTTTCCTTCGACAGCTCGCGCGCCGTCGCCTGGGAAACCGCAGAGGCTCTCGGCCGCGGTTTCAACGAAGTCTTCCCCGCACTCGGAGCACCCGACGAACTGACCCAGTGGCTCGAAGAAAGTCAGAACGCGGGCGGACGTCCCGTTGATCAGATTTTTGAGCTTCGTCGCGGGGAAGGGCGCTCGTCCACGCTGCAGTCGGTACGTGGCACGAGTATCTGGATCTTGGACGAGTATCATCATCCGCTCGGTTGGCTCGTTATTCTCGAGGACGTTTCCGATGCGGCACGCCTCGAACGTCTCGCGGCCTGGCAGGAAGTCGCGCGTCGCGTGGCCCACGAGATCAAGAATCCGCTGACACCTATTCAAATCTCCGCCGACCGCCTCCGGCGTCGCTTGCTGCCGGCTTTCAAGGACGATCCCGTTCATGGTCCGCTTCTCGAAGAGTGCCTCGGTCAGATCTCCAAGCAGGTGCGCGTGATCCGCGACCTCGTACGTGAGTTCTCCGAGTTCGCGAAACTGCCCGAGCCGAATTTCGATCACGTGCTCATTGTCGACTGCTTCCAATCGCTGCTCGCCGACTACCGCTTTACGCACCCTCAGTGCCACTTCGAGTTCGAGGTCGATCCTCAGCTCCTCAAGACGGTCGTGCGAGCGGATCGCGAATACATGCGCCGCCTCTTCGTGAATCTTGCCGACAACGCTCTTCAGAGCATGGACGACGCGCAGACGCCCGAGCCCCGCTTCCGTATCCGCATGGAACTCGGTGAGGCGAGCTCGGCCATGCTCCGAATTGTCTTCGAGGACAACGGCCCCGGTATCCCCGAGAGCATGCGTGAAAAGGTCTTCGACCCTTACATGACCTCCAAAGCCTCCGGTCTCGGTCTCGGCCTGGCGATTGTGCGCAGAATCGCTATCGAACACCTCGGCAGGGTGCGTTGCGAGCCCGGTGAAGGCGCGCGCTTTGTGCTTGAAGTCCCCACACTTGGCAGTGAGAATCATTCCCACGTATGATTCGCAGAGTCCTCATCGTCGACGACGAACTTGATATTCAGAGCTCCCTGTCTTTCGCCCTCAAGGACGAAGGCTACGAAGTTCGTACCGCCTCGAGCCCGCGCGAGGCGCTGGAGATCCTCAATCAAGAAACGTTCCACGTCGCGCTTTATGACGTGTGGTTCCCCGAAGGCGACGGCATGGATCTTCTCAAGGAAAGCCTCGAGAATTTTTCGGCCATGTCGATCATCATGATGTCCGGTCACGGCAACATCGAACTCGCGCTGAAGTCTATTCGCATGGGTGCTTACGATTTTCTCGAGAAGCCTCTCGAGCTCGAAAAGGTTCTCGTGCTTCTACGCAACGCCTGTCAGACCTCGATCCTCAAATTCGAAAACAAATCTCTCCTCAGACAGCTTTACGGCGACATTGATCTCGTCGCCATCAGTCGTCCGATGAAACACCTCAAAGAGCAGATCGACAAAGTGGCCCCGACGCCGTCGCATGTGCTGCTGCTTGGACAGAGCGGGGTGGGCAAGACGCTCGCCGCGCGCTATCTGCACAACAAAGGTGATCGCTCTCAACATCCTTTCGTCACGGTTCACTGCGCCGCTCTCCCTGAAGACGCATGGGAAAAAGAACTTTTCGGCTACGACGACGTTCCCGGCCGCCTCGAACTTGCGGCCGGCGGCACGCTCTATCTTAATAGCGTGGGCGAGTTGCCGCCTGCGGCGCAGGCGCGGCTTTTCCGCGTCTTCGAAGAAAAACGTTTCGAACGCAAGGGGCGCCCCCAAGCGATTCCTCTCGACGTGCGCGTCGTCGCGTCGTCGTCGACGCATTTGGCGGAGCAAGTTGCGAACGGATCCTTCCGCGAAGATCTTTATTTCCAACTCAAAGTCGTGGCGCTCGAAGTGCCACCGCTTTCCGATCGCAAAGACGATATCGATCAGCTCGCCAAGAGTTTTCTTAAGAACGTCATGCGCGAGCACGGGCGTACGATTCCCACGATCGATGCCGAGCTTCTGTCTTGGATGAAGCATTACGATTGGCCCGGCAACGTGCGTGAGTTG
>JBDSDI010000050.1:0-5921 GCA_039920645.1 Bdellovibrionota bacterium
GAGGTGTCGGAGTTCTCGCCCGTGTCGTCGGCAGGTGCGGGGCGCTCTGCTTCTTCGTCCTCGGCTTTCTTGGCCATCTTCTTCGCGCCCACTTTGGGATTTACAGGATCTTCAGTTGGAAGATCGGACGTTGCGTCCTGGTTTGCGCCTTTATTCTTGTCTGCCGAAGCGTCGAAGTCCGGAAAGTCTTCGAAAGGAAAAGACTCGGCGGGCTTTTTGTCTTCGGCCCAAGCGGAGCTGACGAGCATCAGACCGAGGAGGATGCGAAGTGCTTTCATTGGGAGATCTCCATCAGCTTCAAGGCAGCGCGGCCCGCAGCGGGAGAATGAGGGTAGGCACGACGAAGAGCTTCCCATTCAATGCGGGCATCTTCGGTCTTGCCGAGATGTGCGAGAGAATCACCCACCAGATAATATGCGTCGGCCACGCGATCCCCACCCTTCCCTCTATAGTTTAAGGTCTTTTTGAGTTCGCGAATAGCACTGTCGAAGTTTCTGCGACGGAACTCGATTTCGCCGAGAAGATACTGGGCGTCGTCAGCCAAATCGCTCGATGGATAACGTCGTAGGAAATCCGTAAGACTCACGATCGCCGCGTCTTCTTGGCCCGATTTGAAGAGATCCTCGGCGCGCGAAAAATCGCGCTGAAGGTCCGAAACCGGCGGCACGACAGGCGGGGGAAGCGGCAGGGCCTTAGCAGGCGGCGCTTTCGCGGCGACCTTAGTTTTGGGATGGGTCTTTTTGACAGTTTTGGATAGGCTCGCGGGCGCGTACGCACACACCATAGCAACAAGCGCGCAGCTCCAAAAATAAAGGGATCTCACCCTTCTATTGTGCGAGAGAAAGACGGCTCAGGGAAGCTCTCGGAGTGATGAAGCCTTGACGCTTTAGAGAGTGGTGCGCGGTTCCAAAATCCAAACGCGCGTTCCGACTTCGAGCTTACGGAGCGGGAATCCATGGATCACACGCCCGCCTTCAGAGAATTTCCAAAGCGCGTCGGCTTCGGCAATGGAATCCGAAGCCTCGAGAGTTTTCGCCGGCTCGAAGAAAGTAATCGGAGCATCGGAACCGAGACTCACGGGAAGACCGGCATCCACGAGCGAAAAAAGACGATAAGCTTCGCGATCAAAACGCGTAGCGCCGAGACGCCTCCTGATGAAACTGCGATCGGCTTCGCGATGGTAGGGCTGAATGCAGAGGATCCAAAGACCGAGCTTTTTCAGACGCTCGAGTTGGTCGTCGCCCATGAGCTGCGCGTGTTCGATGCGATGCAAAGGTCGGCCGGCCTTGCGGTTCATCGCTCCCATTTCGTCTTTGAGCGCATCGCTCATATCGAGAAGCTGTTCGAGAGCCGCATCACCGATCGCATGAAAGCTGAGCGCGAAACCTCTCGCGAGAGCCGCGCGAGCGGAACTGATGAGTTCCTCGGTTTCGTGAAGCTGCAGGCCCACCGTCGAAGCATCGTCGGCATAGGGACTTCGGAGCCATGCCGTACGCGAGCCGAAGGACCCGTCGAGGTAACGCTTCCAATGACGAATCTCGAAGGGCTTCGTCCCGTTCGAGAACACAGGGTCTTTCAAATATCCCCGCGAGGTGTCGTCGAGCATCACTCCCTGATACTCCAGTTCCAGGTGTCCTTCGTCGCGAAGCTCTATCACGGCTGGCACGAGCGCTTCGTCGAGACTCATATCGCCCACCGTATCGATGCCAGATTCGAGCAGCTTCTTCTGCGCACGCAGAAAATCTTTTTTTAGAATTTCTCGAGACGTTGCCGGCATGCGCGCGTGCAGCGTTTGGATCCCTGTATCGTCCAGAAGGGTGGCGGCGGATGAGACTCCGAGCGAAGAGAGCAGCCCGGCGCTCGCGCAAGCGAGGTGTCCGCAGATGCGATAGAGGAGCCACTTGCGCGAAGGGTCCAGCATGGCGCCCACCCGCTCGAGCAGGTCGTCTTTCTTGAGGTCCCAGCGATCTTCGTCGAAACCGTAAGAGATCAGCGTCTCGTTCTCAGGAATTCTTTTGAGCTCCGCCTTGAGCGCGGCGACATAGCTTTCGACATCGTCAAAATGACCGGCGATCACACGGCGCTCGATTTCGCCGAGCCAAGTTACGTGAAGATGGGAATCGAAGAGTCCCCGGTGAATCCAGGGGGCGCGGTGCTCGGCATCGGCAATTCCCAGATCCGTGAAGGACTCGACCCGAAACGCGCCTTTGATTGTTGCGTCTTCCGAGAGGTGCACGTCGAGAAGACGGACCTCAAAAGACGACGCTAGGGGTTTCAGTGAGCGGACTCGCACCCCGAGGAATCTAGGGCGAGTCCCCGGAGCTGACAATCAACTTTTCTTCCAGGGTTGCCTCACGGACGAAGTTGAATCTATATTCCCTCGAATATGACGAAGTTGATCGGAGTTCTCACCGGTGGCGGCGATTGCCCTGGCCTTAACGCCGTAATCCGCGCTGTCGCAAAACGCAGCCTTTTCCACGGATACAAAGTGGTCGGTTTCCTCGACGGCTGGCAAGGCCTCATTGAAAAACGCTACATCGACCTCGACCACGCGACCGTGAGCGGAATCGTGCACATCGGCGGCACCCTTCTGGGAACCTCGCGCACGAACGTGCTCAAGAACGAAGAAACGATCCAAAAGACCTTCGATGCCTTCAAAGACCTGAACCTCCACGGCCTTGTCGCCGTCGGTGGCGAAGGGACTCTCACGGTCTCTCATAAACTCGCCGAACGCGGCATGCATCTGGTCGGCGTGCCGAAGACCATCGACAACGATATCAACGTCACCGATTTCACCGTCGGCTTCAATACTGCCGTCGAGGTCGCGACCGAAGCGATCGATCGTTTGCGCACTACGGCCGAAAGTCATCGTCGCGTGATGGTGGTGGAAGTCATGGGACGCCACGCAGGTTGGATCGCAGCCTACTCGGGTCTCGCAGGCGGCGCGGACGCCATCCTCGTTCCCGAATACGACATGAGCGTCGAAGAACTCCAGGACATCATCAAGCAGCGCCACGCGCGCGGTAAGCAGTACTCCATCGTCGTGGTCGCCGAAGGCGCGAAGCTTGTCTACGAAGGTAAAGACCACTTCATCGCCAAAGACCGCAAGGATGCTTTCGGGCGTCCTCAGCTCGGCGGGATCGGACAAGCGCTTTCAAACCTGCTCGAAGATAACCTCGGCATTGAATGCCGCGTCACCGTGCTCGGACACACCCAACGCGGCGGAACTCCGACCGCGTGGGACCGCGTGATCGGCACCCGTCTCGGAAGTGCCGCGGCCGACCTCGCCCACGCCGGAAAGTGGGGCCAGATGGCCGCCTTCAAGGGCAACCATGTCGAAGGCGTGCCGCTTGCTTCGGCCGTTGGAAATTTGAAGACCGTGGACAAAGATTTCTGGGAACTCACGCGCAGCTTTTTTGGTTGACTCGCTGCATTAATCAACTAGATCCCTGCCATGGGTTCAAAGCATGCAGGATCGAAAACTCCGCTGTTATTTAGAGCCTATCTCGCTGTAATTTTAGTCTTTTTTAGCGTACAGAGTTTCGCCGATCAGGCCGGTTGTGCGAGCGCAATGCGCGACTTGCTCACGCATGTCAGCCGCGACACCACGACTCCCAAGAGAAGCCTCAACGAAATCCCCGAGCTCAAGGTCGCGACCTACAACACTCTCAATCTCACCAACAGCGAAGAGATCGGCCCCAACACCATCAAGCACCAGCAGGACATCGCGAGGGTCATCCTCGAGCACGACCTCGACATCGTGACCCTTCAAGAGGTCAGCAACATCGAACGCGTTCAGAATTTTGTCGATACTTATCTCGACCGACGCTACATGCTCTTTATCACCGCAGGTAACGACGAACGCGGAATTCAGATCGCCTTCCTCGTTAAAAAAGACCTGCCCTTCCAGATGAAACTCGAAACACATGCCGACGTGCATGCCGTCTATCCCGTCACGGGTCATGACCGCGCTGTCTTCTCGCGCGACGTTCCTTCGCTGAGCATCTGGGCCGATACGCAGAATGTGGAGACCGATCAGCCGCTCGTGATCTTCAACGGCACTCACTACAAATCCAAGCGCGACGCCGACGGTGATCCCGAATCGAATATTCTGCGCGGACTGCAAGTCACTTCGACCGTCGACATTCTTCAACAACAACGCCGCGAAAATCCCGAGAGCATCGTGATGATCGCGGGTGACTTCAACGGTGACGTGCGCACCGACGCGGTCTTCGCCCCTCTGCGCGATACGATGCGCGACGCTTTCGACGGGCGTGGGATCAGCGACGACGCTCGCATCACGCATTCTTTCCATCCGCGCAACGGACCGACGAGCTATTCGCAACTCGATACTTTCTTCGTGGCGCCAGACAAAGCCGACTACGTCTCGGAAATCTTCGTGCATCGCTACAAGGATACGAATGGCGTCGAAAAAAGGATTCCACAATCATGGGACGAGCGAAATCAGAATCCTTCGGATCATTTTCCCGTGATCATGAAACTTGAGTTCAAGCGCCTTCTCGAAGAGCGTAGACTTCTTCTTCCAGCCGTTGCGCTCTTCCAACCACGATCACTTCCGGCTCGAGTTGGATTCCGAACTCTTCCTTCACACGTCGCTGCGTAAAAAGAATCAGTTCTTCGATGTCGGCGGCGGTTGCATTGCCACGGTTCAAGAGAAAATTTGCATGCTTCGTGCTGAGCTGCGCTCCGCCCCGACGCGTGCCCTTGAGCGCCGCCGATTCGATGAGGCGCCCCGCACCACGCGTGGAGTTCTCGGGATTCTTGAAAACGCTTCCGCAGCTCGGGCGCTCGAGCGCCTGACGCGAGCCGCGATAAGAAAGGATTCGGTCGACGAGCGAGCGCGACGCTTCCGGGTCTTTGGAAATTTTGAGTCTCAGATCCGCAGTGAGGACGACGGACCAATGAGCAAGCGCGCCATCGCCGTGTCCGCGATATCTGAAACCCATGTCCGCGACGTTCTTCTCGACGGGACCTTCACCCGGAACCCAGATACGCACGCTCTCGATCACGTTGGCGTAAGATCCCCACCGCGTGCCTGCGTTCATAAAAACCGCGCCGCCCATCGTGCCAGGAATTCCGGCGGAGAACTCGAGTCCTTCACAACCGTTCTCTAGCGACCATTCGAGAAGTTCCGCCTTCGAGAACGCACCGGGAACTCGTACGAGAAGAGAATCGGCGTCGCGCTCGATCACGCGCAAATGCCACGAGCGCGTCTGCGGACCGAGATAGACCACAAGGCCACGTACGCCGCCATCGCGAATAAGAAGATTGGTTCCACTACCGAGCACGAATGTCGGGAGAACATTGGAGTACGCCCAGTCCAGTCCTTCGATGAGTTCGTCTTCGCCTTGAGGAGAGAACAGGATATCAGCCGAACCCCCAACGGTGTACGCCGCAAAGGGACCGAGCGGAACATCGAAGCCGAGCGCTTCAAAGACATCGGGACCTGGGCGAGGAACGCGGGTCACGACGGGTGCTCGCTCCCGCCGACAAGAAGAAGAGGAATAACTTTATACACGTCGCCCGCACCGAGAACGAGGATCGGTCGAACGCCGTCCGAGAGATTTTGCGGATTCTCGTGCTTGAGCCATTCGGCCACGCTCGATGCGACCGTCTCGAAATCCGGAGCAAAGTCCGCACTCACGTGTTTCACGTTGCGCGCGAAATAAACTCCGTCAACGTCTGCGGTCCAAACCTCGCGCGGTTCGGAAGCCGCATAGATCGGAAGAGTCCACACCTTTTCGGCGAGTTCGAAGCAGTTGCCGAATTCTTCCCAGAGTTCGCGCGTGCGCGAGAAACGATGCGGCTGGAAAATCACGAGCGGTGCCTTGTCGTAAGCGGCGCGACAAGCTGCGAGCGTCGCCCGAATTTCGGTCGGATGGTGAGCGTAGTCCTCGATA
>JBDSDI010000051.1:0-12808 GCA_039920645.1 Bdellovibrionota bacterium
GACGAACGTGCACATCATCGACTCCGAAGAAGTGAATCCCCCCGATTTCGACGGCACCGTCAGCAAAGTTTCCGGTGACCACGTGAACGGTATCTACTGGGTCCGAGAAAAAGACTGGGCTTGGGGCGAAAGCGATCCCGATGCCGTCGCCATGACCGTCGTTTCTTTCTCACACGATGGAATCTCAGAAGCCGACGTCTTCTTCCGCGCCAAGGTCTTTGCCCGCAAAACTTCTGCGACGGTCGCCAAGGCCAGCATTTCAAACGATACCTCCACGGGGATGCCCATGGATTTCTTCTTAGGCCTCGGTTTCACGTCTACAAGGTCTCTCGCGAGCGCAGCTTATAATCTCGCGTCTTCGAATCCAAACCCCGTCGAACACCAAGTCTTTATGGTCAGTGTTCACGAAATGGGACACGCGATGGGCCGCTGTCACAGCAGCGACTCCACTTCGATCATGTATCCTTCCGTGAGTGCCGGAACAGAAGAGCTTCGCGAACACCCTTTAAGCCAAGGCGATCTCGACACTCTCTCCCAAGTCTACAAACTCTGAGCGCTTCAACGATTAGAATTTGAACTTCTTCTTCAACTGATCGAGCTGCTTCTTGACGGCTTCGGGCGCTTTTTCCGAGATCTTGTCGATGACCTTTGGGGCGAGCTTTTGGATTTCTTTCTTAACGGCGCCTTTAGCAAAACGTTCCGTGAGAATCTTCGTCGTGTAACCGATGTCGGGCTTCGGCTCGACCATCGTGCCAGTGAGCTTCATCGGGATCTCGATGAGACCGCTCGGACCCTTGAGTTCGTTCACGCGAATCAGCTCGGGCGAAACGAAGGCCATCGCTTCGAAGTTGATTTTCTGGTCGAAGTTGAGTTCGCCCGTAGCATTGAAGCGCAGATCACCGATTTTGGCTTTCTGCGGATCATAGACCACATCCATTTTCTTGATCTTCACAGTACGGCCGACGATGTCGCCGTCAAAGACCATCGATTTGAAGTCGCCCGCAAATTCCTGGTTACCGAGCTTATCGCCGGCTTGCTTAGGAAGCTTGGAAACAAACATCGTTACAAGTTGCATCACAGGAAGACTCAGGCGGCCGTCCTTCATGGAGCCCCCGACGTGTCCTCTAAGATATTGCGCGAGTTGGGCCTTACGCAAACCTTTTCCTTCAAGCGTCATGCCGCCCACAAGGGCGCCTGACATTGCGTTTTTCCAAGCGGGAGCGTGAGCCTTGATCGCTTCGCCCACTTGAATGTTATCCATCTTGGCTTTCATCGAATACTCGAGAATCGCAGGCTTTAAACCGAGGTCCATATCGGCTTGGACGTGGCCCGCATAGGCCCCCATCTCGCCGGTCTTGATCGTCATCTTGCGGTTGGCGAGTTTAGCGTCCGCGGTCGCGTTGGTGTATTCCGCACCGGCGAAGCGAATTGCCTTCACATTGAGATTCGCGACGAGGGTGATCTTGTCGAGCATCGGGTTTTTAAGAGCTTCTTCGACCATCGGAGCCATCTCGTCGAGAACTTCGTCGAGGGGAGCGTTCGGATCGACGGCAGGCGTCGCAGTTCCGCCAGCCCCTGGCTTACCCTTCGCACTGACGGGCTCAACGCCCATCAGCTCGTCGCCATCGAGAAGCTTCGAAGTTACGTTGAGTTTGGCGGAAATTTTCTCGAGGCCTTCGCTGTTCATGGTCATTGATAGGTCGGAGCGACCTATCTTCAGCGAAAAATTCTTGAGAGCTACGAGCGGATTCTGAAGGTTGCCTGTGACGTTCAGTTGACCCTGAAGTCCGGTGATGGGCTTTGCGAGCTGAGGCGTCGCTCCGGAAATATTGGAGAGATGCGCACTGATATCCAGATTAGGGTTTTTAGCAGGACCATCGATCGCGACGTGAAAGTCGGTTTCACCCTTGAGCTTGTAGTCGCGGATCATAGGAACGAGGCTTCCGAGCCCTGCGAGATCGATCTTCTCGCTTTGGATCTTGAGGCCCACCACGGCGTCTTCGAGTTTCTCGGCCTTCAGCGTCAGGCTGCCGCTCGTCTTGATGCCGCCGAACTGCAGCGCAAGCGTATCGATGTTAGCGTCGATGATTTTGCCGAACTTCACACTACCGCCGATATCGGCGCTCAAAGGAGTCCCGGCTTTCTTGTCGAGAAGACCAAAGGCCGCGATCGCGACGTCGTCGAGTTTCTTGTTGAACTTGAACGTGATCGAGGAGCTCTCGCCCGTCGAGGGAGTGAGTACGACTTCGCCGTCGAGACCGAAGGGACCCTGAACCTTAATGCCGTCCATGGCAATATCCACGACACCGGTTGAGTCGACTTGGATAGGACTGTTGAATCCGATATCGAGAACTGCAAACTTAAGGCCTTTCAGGTCGGCGTTGATTGACGAATCTTTGGTGACGACCTTAGCGGCAAGATGCGAATCGAGAATTTCGAAAGAGAAGCGGGCATTGAGAATACGATTGCGAACGAAACTGGGAACATCGCTTAAAACTACGGAGAGTTGTTGCTGAGCGCCTGCGAGAGGATTGGACTGATCCGCAGGAGAGGTGACGGGAGCAGGTGCCTCCGCGGGAGTTTCAAGAAGGAAGTTTTTGAGGGTGTCGCCCTTCTGATCGGAGCTGACGATATTCATGTCGAGGGCGTTTAGGCGGAAAGTCGCTTTCGGCGAGGTCAGAAGAGAAAGCAGCGACATCCGAATTTCGATCTTCGCTATTTTTCCGAAGGGCGCCGCGGGGTCGTTCTTGCGTTCATGCAGTTCAATGTTCTCGACACCGACCTTGACGTTCGGAAAGAGCGCAAAGCTGATATGTCCCAGCTTCACCTCGCCGCGAACTTTTTCGTTAGCCATCTGCTCGATGCGAGGTTTGAGATCATCGAGAGAGTAGAAGAGCGGCACGAGCAGGAGGACCACGATCACCGTGACAACAAGAGAGAGAAGAACAGTTACGATGGTCTTAAGGGGTGATTTTTTCATGATGCTCCTTGGAAATTTTAGAAAATCTTAACTCAAAAACCGCCCATCTGGCGGCCTCCGAGGATGTGAAAATGCAGATGAGGCACAGACTGTGCGCCTTCAGGGCCGATATTGGTCACGACGCGATACCCTTTTTCGGCGATCCCGAATTTCCTGGCGATCTCGGCGACCTTCAGCAAAAGGTATCCAAGCAGGGGCGCATCCTCGGGAGCAGCATGGTCCAGCGAAACGATCGGTTTCTTCGGGACGAGCAGGATATGGACCGGGGCCGCGGGATTGATGTCGTGAAATGCGATACAAAGATCGTCCTCATAGACGATCTTGGCGGGAATTTCCCTGGTGATGATCTTGGCAAAAATCGACATGTCTTTTCCTCCTCAGACAACGACGCTGACGATACGGCCTTTGACGTAAACAAATTTCTTGAGAGGCTTAGCCTCCATCCATTTTTGAACGGCTTCGAGAGCGAGGACTTGCTCCTTGAGCTTTGCCTCATCGACATCCACGGGGATCTTAAGACTTGCGCGCAGTTTTCCGTTCACCTGAACGCCGATCTCGATTTCATCGAGTACGGTTTTCGAAGCGTCGTAACTCGGCCAGTTCGCGAGAACTACGGAATCCTTGTGTCCAAGCTGCGCCCACAGCTCTTCGCACATGTGTGGAGCGAAGGGAGCAAGTAGGAGCACGTATTTTTCAACGAGTTCACGAGGAATCGGCGCTGCGTCACCGAAAGCTTTTTGAATTTCGTTCTGGAAAATCATTAATGCCGAAATCGAAGTGTTAAAGCCGAGCTTCTCGATGTCTTCGCCGACCTGCTTCACGGTGCGATGGAGCAGCACCTCGACACCCTCGGGCCACTGAGGAGATTCGATATCGACGACGCGCTTCGAGAGTTTTTGATTTTCGTCAAAGAGCATTCTACTTACGCGTGACAGATAGCGATAGACGCCTTCGATGCCGCCGGTCTGCCACGGTTTCGCTTTTTCGAGCGGACCCATAAACATTTCGTAGAGACGGAAAGTATCGGCCCCGTAGTCGCGCACGATATCATCGGGGTTGATAACGTTGCCGCGTGATTTTGACATCTTTTCGCCGTCTTCGCCGGCCATAAGACCTTGGTGAACGAGTTTCTTGAAAGGTTCGATCGTGGGAACGAGTCCCATGTCGAAAAGAACTTTGTGCCAGAAACGCGAGTAAAGAAGATGGCCGACCGCGTGCTCGGAACCGCCGAGGTAGAAGTCGACGTTCTGCCAGTAATCGACGGCGGCCTTCGACCATGCTGCGGATTCGTTATGGGGATCCATGTACCGCAGAAAATACCAACTCGAGCCCGCCGATCCGGGCATGGTGTTGGTCTCGCGCAGATATTTCGTACCGGTTGTCTTGTCACTAACTTCGAACCATTCGGGAAGTGTAGAGAGCGGAGATTCGCCCGTGCCCGAAGGTTCGTAACGTTCCACGGGCGGAAGAATGAGCGGAAGTTCAGCGTCTTCGAGAAGTTTCACGGGGCCTGTCATTGCACCGCTCGACGGGTGCAGTGCGGGAATCGGTTCGCCCCAATAGCGTTGGCGAGAAAAGACCCAGTCGCGCAGCTTGTAGGTAATCTTCGCTTCGCCGACTCCCTTGGTGGAAAGATAAGCCGTAATCTTCTTCTGCGCTTCAAGGTACGGGAGACCATTCACCTTGAGCTCGGGTGAATCGGAATTGATAAGACGCCCGTTCTCGTCGATAACGGGAACGACTTCAAGACCGTGCTTGCCGGCAAACTCTTCGTCACGTTCGTCGTCTGAAGGGACGGCCATGATTGCGCCCGTTCCGTAGTTCATGAGGACATAGTCGGCGACCCAGATCGGGATCTTCTTTCCGCTGATCGGGTGCGTAGCGTAGGCGCCGGTGAAAATACCGGCCTTATCTTTATTGAGGTCCGTGCGCGCTATATCGCTCTTGCGTAGGGTCTCAGACTGGAAAGCCTTCAGCTTCGGGAGTTGTTCAGCGGTCGCGATCTCGTCGATGAGAGGATGTTCCGGCGCGAGCACCATGAACGTTACGCCCATCAACGTATCGGCGCGGGTCGTGAAAATATTGAAGCCCTTCGCGGGCGACGACGCGAGCGCGAAACGGATCTGCGCGCCTTCGGAACGGCCGATCCAATTGCGCTGATGTTCCTTGGTCGATTCGGGCCAATCGAGAGTTTCGAGATCTTGGAGCAAACGCTCGGCGTAGCCAGTGATCTTGAGCATCCACTGGCGCATCGGACGTTTTTCTACAGGATATCCGCCGCGCTCCGATTTTCCGTCGATCACTTCGTCGTTGGCGAGAACGGTGCCAAGGGCAGGACACCAGTTCACGGGAAACTCGGCTTGGTAAGCGAGACCGCGTTCGCAGAGCTTTTTGAAAATCCACTGAGTCCACTTGTAGTATTTCGGATCGGCGGTGGAAATTTCGCGGGACCAATCGTAACCGAGACCGAGCGAGCGTAGCTGACGGCGGAAAGTTTCCGCGTTCTTCTTTGTCGTGAGCGACGGATGGATTCCGGTTTGGATCGCGTACTGCTCGGCGGGAAGACCGAAAGCGTCCCATCCCATCGGATGAAGGACGTTGAAGCCCCTCATGCGTTTATAGCGACAAAGAATATCCGTTGCGATGTAGCCGAGCGGGTGGCCGACGTGCAAGCCTTGGCCCGAAGGATAAGGGAACATGTCGAGACAATAATATTTCGGTTTCTCGGAACCTTTTTCTCCGGGTTGGGCCGCGCGGTATACACCCTGCGACTCCCACGAGTCTTGCCATTTTTTTTCGATGCTGTTCGAGAAGTCTTTGAAGCTGAATTCTGACTGGGCCATGGCCCTCTTGTTTATCAGAAACGATAGCTAGAGGCGATAACTCCGCCATAGAAGTAGTTGCTACGCGGTACGTCGCCCGACAATGTGGGATTGATCGAACGCGAGCGCCCCTGACCGCCCTGTGCCCAACCTCCTAGAGAAACCTCGCCGCTCTCTTTTGGGAAGACGAGTGCCGCCGTGGCCCCGAACATATTCACCTTGTCGTGAATCGCCGAAATTCCGTTCGGGACATTTTTTGCGGCCGACAGGTTCGTGAAATAGCCTACTCGAGCCGCAAGACCCTTGCGGAAGAAATGTTCATAGCCGAAATGCAGACTCGGGATCGCGCGCAAGTCGACCTCGAAGTCGCTCAACTTGTCCGGATGGAGGTTGGTCTTGAGGGGGGCATAAAGATGCAAGTCCGCCGCGAAAGTACGTCCTTCACTCCAGGTATATGCGAATCCCGCACTCAGACGCGCGGGAACCGGAACGCCGGTTGGCTTGAAGTCGCTGACGCCGGCTTCCGTGGCCCCACTTTTAACGTCTGAAAGTCTGCCGACGGCTCCAAAAATTAGAACTGGAGAGCGAAGCGAAAGCCCCCAATTAAGCCGCTCATTTTGTTTACGGGAGAAACCGATAATCGTAGAAAAGCCGTTCACATCCCAAGATTTTTCTATGAATTCGATGGCGATCGATCCGGCGACTTTATCTACGTAGGAAAATTTTTCCGAAGATTGTCGCGAAACATAAAAAATTCCTACTCCCAGCGAGTTGCGGTCATCGAGATCGTAGCTTCCGAAAGCGTCGATCCAGATATCCTCGATGAAACTCTCGTAGCTCGCATCCGAATCATCATCGATCTTGAAGCTCCCAGAGTTCACGAAGGAGTTCGGAACCATAACGGCGCCGCCCCAGGTCCATCGCGTTTTCTTGAAGAAGCCACCCACCATCGCCGGAACTGAGAGAAAGCCACCGCGTTTCACATTGTCGGCAGCGGATTTGAAAAGGCTGACGTAAGCTCCCGTCCGCGTATCGATACGACTGTATGCCGAAACTCCTGCCGAAATCTGATCCCCTTGGGCCCAGGCTAGAATCGCCGGATTGTAATAAATAGATCCCACATCGTCGACGAGCGCCATCGCCGTGTTACCCATGCCGAAGCCGCGCGATCCGAGCGGAAGATCCTCGTAGTTATAAAGGCGCGCGTGTGCGGTCTGTGCGGAAATCACCGTCACCGCGCAAAGAAGAAGCTTCCTGGAAAATTTCATCTCTTCAAAATCTCGAGTTCTTTCTTGAGGCGGTCGGAAATCTTCTCGGGATGCGCCTTGCCTTGGGACACCTTCATCACTTGTCCCATGAGGAAGGCGAAAATTTTTTCTTGGCCGGCAAGATAGCTAGCGACCTGAGAAGGATTGGCGCCAATCACGCTCTTGACCCAACCCTCCAGAGCCGCACTATCGTCAACCTGAACCAGATTCTCGTTCTTCACGTGTTCGACGATCGAAGACTCGGGATGCTTCATCCACCAAATAAGAAGTTCCTTGGACTGGCGGCGTGAAATTTTCTTGCCCTGCAAAAGGCTCAGAAGCTCCGCCATGCGCGTCGCCTTGAAAGGATTTTCGGAAAAACTTTTCGAGAGGTGGTTCAGTTCGCCTACCAAGTCCGAAATAACCCAGGAGGCGGCGAGTTTCGCGTCGAGACCAAGCGCACACAGTTCGTCGATATAGACGTGCCAGTCGCGATGCTCGAGCAGAAGTTTCGCTTCCGATTCCGAAAGACCCATCGTCTCTTGAAGACGACGTCTCTTGTCGTCGGGAAGTTCGGGCAATTCGGAGCGGATCTGTTTCACCCACTCAGGATCGAGAACCAAAGGTGGCAGATCGGGATCCGGAAAATAACGGTAATCGTCGGCGTCTTCTTTGGTCCGCATGGAGAACGTCTTGGCCGCGGCGGCATCCCACCCCCGCGTTTCTTGGATGATCGTTCCGCCGCCTTCGACGACCGCGATCTGGCGCGCGATCTCGTACTCGAGCGCGAGCTCGACGAAACGGAAAGAGTTCACGTTTTTGATTTCGGTGCGCGTTCCGAGCTTGGTTTCGCCGACGGGCCGAATACTGATATTGGCGTCACAACGAAAGTTTCCCGCCTCGAGATTGCCGTCGGTAACGCCGGTGTGCACCAGGAGAGAGTGGAGAGTCTTGAGATAGTTCTTCGCTTCGACGGGAGACCTGAGATCGGGATGACCGACAACTTCGATGAGCGGCGTTCCGGCGCGGTTCAAGTTCACGAGCGTCGACGATGCCACGTGAAAAAGTTGTCCGGCATCTTCTTCCATATGAATGCGTTGGATGCGCACTTTGCGAATCTTGCTTCCGGATTCGTCCGTGGCGATCTCAAGCCAGCCTTCGCCGCAAATAGGTTCGTCGAACTGAGAAATCTGATAGCCCTTCGGAAGATCGGGATAAAAATAGTTTTTGCGCGCGAAGCGACTGCGGAGGTTGATATCGCAGTGACACGCGAAGCCCGCACGCACGGCAAGTTCGACCGCATGACGATTAAGCACGGGAAGCGAGCCCGGGAGTCCGGCAGAAACCGCGCCGACGCTCGTATTTGGTTCGCCATCGGCGACTGGAGCCGTGCAGAAAATTTTTCCTTTGGTCAGAAGCTGCGCATGGACCTCGAGTCCAATTACGATTTCGAAGTGGGCCATCAGACGACTCCTCCCACGCCGTGGCGCTGAAGAGTGTCGACGATTTGAAGAAGTCTCGATTCGGCGAACCAGGGTGCCATGAGCTGCATGCCCACGGGAAGCTTGGGATTTGTGAAATTCGTAGGGAAAGAAATAGCGGGAACGCCGGCGAGACTCGCGGGCAAGGTACAAAGATCGGAAGCGTACATCTTCAAAGGATCGTCGGTACGCGATCCCAGCGCAAAAGCACATTCGGGTGCGGTCGGAGTCAACAGCACATCGACCGAACGGTAGGCCAGAGAAAAATCTTTATGTATAAGTCGACGCACCTGAGCGGCGCGACGGTAATAGGCATCATAGTAACCGGCCGAGAGGGCATAGGTTCCAAGCAAGATACGCAGACGCACTTCGTTTCCGAAACCTTCTCCGCGCGCGCGCGCGTAGAGACCTTCGAGGCCAAGCTCTTCACCGTGCGAGGCTCCGCGTCCCGTGTGAATTCCGTTGTAGCGAGAGAGATTGCTCGAGGCTTCCGAGGTGCAGATCACGTAGTAAGTGGGAAGCGCGAGCGGAAAGTGCGGAAGCGAAACCGAGACGAGACTTGCCCCATTCTTTTCAAGATGTGCGCGAAGAGCCGCGAGTTCCGCCGCGACTTCGGACTCGAGAGCAATTCCTTCGATTTCTTTCGGAATGCCCACCCGCAATCCCTGGAGAGACTTCGAAGAGCGGGACGTGACGAGATCCTGAAGATAGTCCGCCGTTTTCGCGCGGGAACTCGTCCCGTCATGAATATCGAAACCCGCAATCGCCTGCATCAGTGCCGCGCAGCCTTCGGCATCGCGGGCCATCGGACCGATCTGATCGAGACTACTCGCAAAGGCCATGAGACCGTAACGGCTTACGCGTCCATAGGTGGGCTTGAGTCCGGTGATTCCGCAAAACGCCGCAGGCTGGCGAACCGAACCGCCGGTATCAGTGCCGAGCGCAAGCGCAACATCGCCCGCAGCCAAGGCCGCCGCCGACCCGCCCGAGGAGCCGCCCGGAGCGCGTGTCGCATCTACGGGATTCTTCACGGAACCAAATGCAGAATTTTCATTGGACGAGCCCATGCCGAACTCATCGAGCGCAGTTTTTGAAACGATGACCGCGCCTTGCGCCTCGAGACGCGAAATCGCGGTCGCGGAATAAGGAGCAATGAAATTTTCGAGAATCTTCGAGGACGCCGTGCATTTTTCGCCCTCGACCAGGATGAGGTCTTTCACGGCGAGAGGAACTCCAAGCAAAGGAAATGATTCTCCGGCTTTAAGGCGAACGTCGGCGCGGGCCGCCGAAGCAAGAGCACGTTCCTCAAGAATAGCCATGTACGCGTTGTATTTCCCCTGAGAGTCTCGCGCGCGCGCGAGACTTTGCCGAGTGAGCTCAACGCTGCTAACGGATTTTTTCTTGAGAGCCTCGGAGCATTGAGAAAAGCGCAGAAAGTCCATTGGCCAACTCATTCCGAACGGACGACACGGCCAACTCGGTAGCAGCCATCGAAACTGTTGGGAGCGTTGACGAGTATCTTGTCGCGATCGAGGGCAGGCTCGGGCACGTCTTCGCGCAATACGATTTCTTCGGAAAGACTGTAGAGAGGATCAGCGCCAGCAACGTCGACGTCCTGAAGGGCCGCGAAGGACGCGAGGATTTTCTCGAGACGACTCGTCAGGCGTGCCTCGTCGCCTTCGCGAAGTTCGATGCGTGCGAGCCGGGCGATTTTTGCGATATCAAAGCTGGAAGTCACCCGCCAAATCTAAGTAACTTTTTCGAGAGGCGCAAACTTCGCGAGGAACTTTTTCGTCCCGACGTCGGAGAACTTGATCGAGAGCTTGAGAGCTTCGCGAGCGCCTTGGCGCGCGACTACCACGCCGGCCCCGTAGTCCGGGTGACGAACCTTGGTTCCGATCGCGAAACCGTCGTCCTCTCCGGGCCCTTCGTCGAAGAACTCGCTGAAGTCAGCCTTTTTGGAGCTGGGGGCCTTGTAATCGGAGTTGGAGAAACTGCTTTTCGAGCGGTTCATTTCAAAGCCGTCGTAAGAGGAGTCGTGGGAATCGGGATTATAGGCGCGGCGCGCCTCGAAGGAGGGTGCGTGGTCCCGGAGAAGGATTTCTTCTTGAGGCATTTCACTGATAAAGCGCGAAACGCGACGAACTTTGGAAATGCCGAAGACCCGACGGACATGCGCCGAGCTGAGAAAAAGGCGTTTGCGCGCGCGAGTCATTCCTACGTAGCAAAGACGACGTTCTTCTTCGATTTCGTCGGGATCGGGCTCGAAGGCGTCTCCGCGAATACTGGGGAAAAGCTCTTCTTCGAGACCGACCAGGAAAACACTGGGGTATTCGAGGCCCTTGGCCGAGTGAAGGGTCATCATCGTGACCGAGGCCCCCTCGTCCTGAGCGCGGTCTTGGTCGGTGTAAAGCGCGACTTCCTCAAGAAAGCCTGCAAGCGAAGGCGTCTCGGAACGCGACTCATAATCCGCGATCGCGGACGCCAATTCCTGTAAGTTCTCGAGGCGAGTTTGAGCCTCGATGTCGTCTTCGGAGCGTAAGGACTGAAGATATCCCGTCTCGTCGAGGGCCATGGCGTAGAACTCGCGCAGTGGAAGCTTGGCCGCCGCTTCGCGCAGGCCCTGCATCATCTCGGAGAACTGGATCATTTTCTTGCGAGCCGAGGCGTTCATCTGGCCTTCTCCTTCAGCTAGCAGTGCGAAGGTGTCGCCGAGGGAGAGATGCTTGTCCCAAGCCAAGTTGCGTAGGGCCTCGAGGCTCGTCTTGCCGATGCCGCGAGTGGGAACGTTGATGATGCGCGAAAGGGAGACGTCGTCCTGAGGATTGGCGACGGCACGCAGATAAGCCAGCGCGTTCTTGATTTCGGCGCGGTCGTAGAATCGCAAACCGCCGAAAATTCGATACGGGATCAGATCGGAACGTAGCATGTCTTCTAAAAGACGGGACTGCGCATGCGTGCGATAGAAAATGGATATTTCATCCGGCGACGAACCCGCACTGAGAAGCTCGCGAATACGTCGCGCAACCCATTTGCTCTCCTCGAAGTCGCTCTCGAGAATGTGCACTTCTACCGGGGCACCGGCTTCGTTATTCGTAAAGAGCGTCTTGGCTTTGCGCTGCGTATTGTTGGCGATCACGAGATTCGAAGCGCGGATGATATGCGCCGTCGAACGATAGTTCTCCTCAAGTTTTACAATCTTCGTATTCTCGTAATCCTTCTCAAAATCGAGGATGTTGCGAATGTCGGCTCCGCGCCACCGATAGATGCTCTGATCCTCGTCTCCGACGACGCAGATGTTGCGATATTTCGAAGCGAGCAGCTTCAGTAGTTGGTACTGGACGCCATTGGTGTCTTGGTATTCGTCGACCAGGAAGAACCGATACTGGTCTTGGAAACGTTCCAAGATGTCCGGATTTTTTTGAAAAAGCTCCAGTGTTTTTGAAAGCAAATCTCCGAAGTCGACGGCATTATTGCGGCGAAGACCTCGTTCGTAAGCATGGATTACGGGTTCCATTTTTTTCTCGGCGAAGTTCCGCGCGTCGGCCTTGAACTCGAGCGGATCGAGTCCCTCGTTTTTCATTGCCTGAATTTTATAGTGGACCTGTTTGGGCGCGATGACCTTGTCGCTCACCCCAGCCTCTTCGAGACAAAGCTTGATCAGCGTCTGCGAATCTCCATCGTCAAAGATAGAAAACCCCGATTGTAGCCCCAGACGACTTCCATACATGCGCAAGAGTTTCGCACCGGAGCTGTGAAACGTTGAAACCCAGATATCGTCGGCAGGAATCCCTGATCCTTCGAGAAGTTTTTCCATCCGATGCTTCATTTCGCGCGCGGCTTTGTTCGTGAAAGTGACGGCGAAAATCTCCGCAGGAAGCGCGACGCCGCTCTCGATTAAATGAACCATGCGGTACGTGAGGATTCGCGTCTTGCCCGAGCCTGCGCCCGCCAAAATAAGCAGAGGCCCATGGGTATGCAGAACCGCTTCACGTTGGGCAGGATTGAGCTCTCGCTCGATTCGATCGGCTAGGACAAAGGACATCGCGACTCAGGCTTAGATTGAGGTCACTTCAAGCTCAAGTCCGAGGGGGATTTTCTAAAACAAAGTTCCATTTTGGAACTAAGTTCATAATCTCAGTTCCAAACTGAAACTGTTTTTCAGAGTTATGCTCGCCAAATATCAAGACTTTGTAAAGATCCTAGACTTGGCACACAATCTGCATCTATATCCCGCAGACACAAGTTAAAAAACTTTGCTTCGAAGGCCAACCCCCC
>JBDSDI010000052.1:0-7043 GCA_039920645.1 Bdellovibrionota bacterium
CGAAATGATGATCGAGGAAAAAATCCTCGCTGCCGTCACGGACGAAATGAAAGCTGGAGTCGCGGATGCCGACGTTCAGAAACAGATCGATTCGATCGCACGGCAGAACAGCATTTCGCGCAAGCAACTCGAAACGTCTCTCGCCAAGGAAGGCATTCCTTTCGAAGCTTACGCGAACAACATCCGCATGCAGCTTCAGAAGCGCACGATCTTCGAGCGCGAATTACGCGCGGTGGGCGGCGTGGGCGACACCGAATTGAGAAATCTCTATCAGAAACGCGCGAGTCGCGAATTCGCGCTTGTTCTTCTCGAAGCGCCGAAGACCCAACAAGTCGGAATCCAAAAATCTTTCGCAGCCGGCAAAGCTCCTTGGCAAGATCTTTCGAAGAAATATCCCACGACCGACTTGGGTTGGGTCGCTCCCTCCTCGCTCAAGGCTCCCCTCGCAAAAGCGGTTCTTGCCTCCAAAGGCGGTCAGTTGATCGGTCCTTATAAAGTCGGCAAGGTCGCAGCCCTTATTTACGTCGCCGGCGAACGCGTGGGCTCCGACGAAGAATTCGATAAAATGAAAGAGCAGCTTTCCGGCGAGCTTCAGGCTCAGAATTTTGGAACGCGGTTCCAGTCGTGGATCGAAGCGAAGAAAAAAGAAATGAACATCGTGGTGAATAAATGAGCGCCTTCCGCGAATACGACATCCGCGGAATCGCGGACCAGGATCTCACCAACGATTTCGTTTGGGCCCTCGGCCGCACTCTGGGCGAACTCACAAAAAAATCTGGCGATTCGCGCGTCTACGTTGGTCAAGACGTTCGTCTCTCCAGCCCTCGTCTCTCTCACGCTCTTTCCGACGGCCTTCGCGCCGGAGGCGTCGAGGTTCGCGTACTGAGTCCCGGCCCCACTCCACTTCTCTATTTCGTCGCCTACAAATCTGAAAAAGATTTCCAAACCCACACCGGTATCATGATCACCGGGAGCCACAATCCTTCCGAATACAACGGCTTCAAGATGGTCATCGCCGGCGACACGCTCCACGGTGACAGCATCCTCGCCCTGAGGGATTCGGTCCTGAAATACCAAAAAGAATTTCCTGGCCTTTCGGCGACCCCCCCGAAGACCGTTGACCTTTACTCGCGCTATGTCGAAGAGATCGCTCCCACAATCACCCTCGGGCGCAAACTCAAAGTCGTACTCGACGGCGGCAACGGCGCCGGCGGCCCCCTTGGACTTCAGTTTTACAAAAAACTCGGTTGCGAGGTCATTCCCCTCTTTTGTGAGCCGGACGGTCGTTTCCCCAATCACCATCCCGATCCCACCGTGCCCAAGAACCTCGTCGATCTTCAGGCGAAAGTTCTCGCCGAAAAGGCCGACCTTGGGATTGCCTTCGACGGAGATGCGGACCGCATCGGCGCCGTAAGCGCGACGGGCCAGATCCTCTTCGGCGACCATCTCGTTCTCTATTTTGCGCGCGATATCCTCAAAGATATTCCGGGCGCTACGATCATTTCCGAGGTCAAGAGCAGTCAGATCCTCTACGACACTCTCGCAAAATGGGGCGCCAAGCCCATTATCTGGAAGACGGGCCATAGCCTCATCAAGGCGAAGCTCAAGGAAACCGGCGCCGCGCTTGCGGGTGAGATGTCGGGCCACATGTTCTTTGCCCACCGCTTCTTCGGCTTTGACGATGCCCTTTACGCGGGTGCACGCCTCATGGAAGGTCTTAGCAACCGCAAAGAGTCCCTCGACGAGTTCCTCGCGTCGCTTCCGCCTGCGATCAACACCCCCGAGATCCGCGTCGACTGCCCCGACGACAAAAAATTCGGGATCGTCGACAAATTCATTGCTCAATCCAAAGCGACTTACGGAAAGGATGTCCTCGACATCGACGGAGCCCGCGTGAAAATGCACGGTGGCTGGGGCCTTTTGCGCGCTTCGAACACCCAGCCTGTACTCGTTCTTCGCTTTGAGGCGCCCGATCGTAGCAAGCTCAAGCAGATTCGCGATGACTTTGCGCAAATCCTGCAGAAAATTGATGCCTCTGTCCAAGTCCCCTCGGTCTAAGCACGCCATTAGACGCGCGTTGATGAAGCTTTCAACACGGACTCACTTCACCTGGCGGTAAAGCCATTATTCCGCTAGGCTTTGAGGTCGATGTCTGACCAAGATCTTGATCCTATCGTGATTCGCGGAGCCCGCGAGCACAACCTCAAGAACGTCAACGTCGATATTCCCACTCAAAAACTCGTCGTCGTAACCGGGCCCTCGGGCTCCGGAAAATCATCGCTCGCCTTCGATACCCTCTTCGCCGAGGGACAGCGGCGCTACATGGAAAGCCTCTCGGCTTACGCGCGACAGTTCATGGAGCAGCTCGCGAAACCCGACGTCGACTGGATCGACGGTCTCTCACCCGCGATCTCGATCGAGCAGAAAACCATTTCCTCTCACCCGCGCTCCACCGTGGGCACCGTCACTTCGATCTACGATTTCGTACGCCTGCTCTACGCGCGCGTCGGACAAGTTCACGATCCTGATTCCGGCGAATCGCTGCGAGCGCTCGACGAAGACGAGATCGTCCGAAAAGTTCAGAAGCTCGGCAAGACCGACGACCGCCTTCACCTCTATGCCTCCGTCGTTCGCGGAAAAAAGGGCGAGTACCTGCGTGAGTTCGAGCAGTGGCGCCGCATGGGCTATTCCAAGGTTCGCATCGACAAGAAACTTCACGATCTTTTCGATCCGATTCTCATCAACCGTAATCAACATCACGACATCGACATCCAGATCGACGCGATTCAGGTTGGAAAAAAAGATGCCGAACAGCGTATCTTCGATGCGCTAAAAATTTGCGACAAAGTTGCCGAAGGCTGGCTGAAGGTCGTCCACAAAGACAGCGGCGAAGAGCACCTCTTCGGGAAGAAAATTTCCCTTCCTTCGAGCGGACGCAGCTTCCCGGACCTCGAACCCCGACTCTTTTCCTTCAACTCTCCCTACGGTATGTGCAAAGCCTGCAAAGGCCTCGGGCTCGTCGAAGGACTTAAGCCCGAGCTTCCCAAGTCCAGAAAATCTAAGACGGCCGAAGAAGAGGACGCTGAAGAACTCAGCGAAGAAGAAATCTTCGTCGAATGTCCCGCCTGCAAAGGTGCACGTCTGAATCCCGACGCGCTCAGCGTGAGCTTCGAGGGACGCAATGTCCACCAATTCTGCTCCGAGAGCACTGCGGAAATGCTTGCATGGCTCACCGAAAGAAAAGTCAAAATAGAGAATCCCGTAGCGCTTCGCTTGGTCGACGAGATCATGGAACGCTTGCGCTTCCTCGACAACGTCGGCGTCGGATATCTCTCGCTCAACCGCCGATCTTCCACTCTTTCGGGCGGAGAAGCCCAGCGCATTCGCCTCGCGACCCAGCTCGGGACCCAGCTCTCGGGAGTGCTCTACGTTCTCGACGAACCCAGCATCGGTCTTCACCCCAAAGATCACCAGAAGCTTCTCACGAGTCTTAAGGGACTGCGGGATTTGGGTAACTCCGTCATCGTCGTCGAACATGACGAAGAAACGATGCTTGCTGCCGATCATCTTATCGAGGTCGGTCCCGGAGCGGGCGTCCACGGCGGAACCATCATTGCCCAAGGTCCGCCCGAAAAGCTCATCCGCGAAAATCTCTGTGCCTCTGCCGAATACCTTTCCGGCAAGCGTCTCGTTTCCGAAAAACGCGAGCGACGTAAAGGAAATGGTCTTTCGATTTCGGTGACCGGCGCCACCGGCCACAATCTCAAAAATGTCGACCTGAGCCTCCCATTGGGAAAGCTCGTTCTCTTCACGGGCGTCAGCGGATCAGGAAAATCTTCTCTCGTGCGCCACACCCTCGAGACCGCGATCGCCAAGAAGTTTTACCGCTCGCTCGCCGAGCCTTTGGCTCACAAAAAGATTGAAGGCCTCGAGAACATCGATAAGCTCGTGCGCGTCGACCAAAAACCGATCGGTCGTTCACCTCGCTCCAATCCCGCGACCTACACCGGACTTTTCTCTCCGATTCGCTCGATTTTCGCACAGAGTCCAGACGCCCAGATCCGTGGTTACACGCCCGGCACCTTTTCCTTTAACGTCAAGGGCGGTCGCTGTGACAACTGCGAAGGAGCGGGCCGCATCAAGATCGAAATGCACTTCCTTCCCGATGTCTACGTTCCCTGTGAAGTCTGCAACGGAGCGCGATACCGCCGCGAAGTCCTCGAGGTTCGCTTCAAAGGAAAATCTATTTCTGACGTTCTCGAAATGTCGATCGAGGAAGCGCTCGCGCTCTTCGAACGTCAGTTCATGGTCGAACCAAAACTGCGCACGCTCGTCGATGTCGGCCTCGGCTACCTCAAGCTGGGACAAGCGGCGACTACTCTCTCCGGCGGCGAAGCTCAACGCATTAAACTCGCCAAGGAACTCTCCAAAAAAAGCACCGGCAAAACTCTCTATCTCCTCGACGAGCCCACAACGGGGCTCCACTTCGAAGACATCAAGAAGCTTCTCGATATCTGTCATCGCCTCTGCGACGTGGGAAACTCGGTCGTCATCATCGAGCACAACCTCGACGTGATCGCCGCTGCGGACTGGATCATTGAGCTCGGACCCGAAGCCGGTAAAAACGGAGGCCTTGTTACCTTCGAAGGAACTCCGGACCAGCTCATTAAAAAACCCGAGCTATCCAACACAGGCCCCTTCCTCCGGGACTTCTTCAGCCGTCGCGGCTGGCTACCCAAGGCTTCGTCGAGCATTTCTTAAGTCCGTTTAACGGTATCTTAACTTGAGCTCCGATCCCCTCAGCGGATATCCTTGGGAGACCTGGGGGATTTTATGCGCACGATTTCCAAACTCTTTGCCGTGTTGATTTTTAGCTCGCTGACGGCGCCCTTCGCTCACGCCGAAAGCGCGGTCGACGGTTTTGTCTCTTCCTCTAAATCCCCCGTTCTCGTCGATCCCAGCTTTGCAGGTGTCGGCACCGATCAAGACATCTCGACCGGTCCCTTCTATGGAATAGCTCTTTACGAATTCAACAAAAAGATCGCTAGCTACCAGCCCGAAGGAAAAACCGAAGACGAAATCCAGGATTCGCAAGAACTCCACAAAAAGCGTCTCGAAGAAATGCTCAAGAAAGCCAAGCTCGCTAACGTCGATCCCAATGCCAAGATGAAATCCTATCTGCTTGTCTTAGGATCAAGTATTCAGATCGTCGAAGTTAAAAAAGATGATCCCTCGGCTCTTAAGAAGAAAGTCTCTGAGCTTGAAACCGAACTGCATCGTATGGAATACCAATCCAGCGACGAGTACAAAGAACGCGCGGCCGCTAGGCGTGAATTCGCACCTAGCGGCCACGGAAAATAGGCTTAAAGGAAAACGTAAACCTCGTGTTCCTTGCCGTCGTCGACAAGCATGACTTCGGTACCGTTGCTTTCCGTTCCGTCGATCATGAGTTTCGTCGAAGCGTCGGAGCGTAGCTCGGTCGCGCGAATCGCGGTGATCCTGTAAATGCTTGTTTTCCACTTGTAGACGATCTCGAAACTTCTCCACAATGACGGAACGCGCGGCCGGAGCACAAGACGATCACCGCGAAGATCGAAGCCCAATATGGACTCAAGCCCCGCGCGATACATCCAGCTTGCCGATCCCGTGTACCAGGTCCACCCGCCGCGACCCACGTGGGGATTCAGTCCGTAGATATCGGCCGCTGCAACGTAAGGCTCGACTTTGTACTTCTGCGCGCCTGCGCGTGTCGACGCATGGTTGATCGGGTTCAAGAGCGAATAAAGTTCTCCCGCTTTGTCGCCGTCACCGAGTTCGGCAAAGGCCATGAGGGTCCAGATCGCGGCGTGTGTGTATTGCCCGCCGTTTTCGCGTACACCCGGGACATAACCTTTGATATAGCCCGGGTTGGTCGTGCCCTTATCGAAAGGCGGGGTGAAGAGCTGCACGAGACCGTCGCTCGGATGAATAAGAAACTCATCAACGGCACGCATCGCGCGCACGGATCTATCGGGTTCACCCGCTCCCGAAAGAACGGACCACGACTGAGCGATCGAATCGATACGACATTCGTCATTCGAACTCGAACCGAGTGGCGTTCCATCGTCGAAATACGCGCGACGATACCAGTCGCCATCCCAACCGTCTTTTTCAACCGCTTCCTTGAGGTCCACGAGATGTTTTTCGTAGACCGCAACGCGCGTCGTTTCGCCGTTCGCTTTCATCAGAGGAAGAAAATCTTTGATGGTCGCATAGAGGAACCACGCAACCCAAACGCTCTCTCCTTCACCTTTCGGGCCCACATGGCTCATTCCATCATTCCAGTCGCCTGAGCCCATGAGCGGAAGTCCATGACGCCCGACCTTGAGACTTCGATCAATCGCACGTGCACAGTGCTCGCGCACCGTCGCAGTCTCTTCCAGAGTTCTCGGCTGGGTATAAGCATCGTCTTTCCCCTCTTCCAAAAGCGGGGCTTCGATGAAGCTCACGTACTCATCAAGAATCGAAGTGTCTTTAGTGAGCTTCACGTAGAAGTTGGTCACGAAAGGAAGCCACAAAAGGTCGTCAGAGAAACGCGTTCTCACCCCGCGTCCCGTGGGAGGATGCCACCAGTGCTGGACGTCGCCCTCGACGAACTGACGACTCGCGGCCGTGAGAATCTGCTGGCGCGCAATTTCGGGTTTGGAATAGATCATTGCCATGACGTCTTGCAGCTGATCTCGGAAACCGAAAGCACCGCCGGATTGGTAGAACGCGGAACGGGCCCAAATACGACAGGAGAGCGTCTGATAGAGAAGCCATCCATTCATCATCATGTTCATCGCAACGTCAGGGGTTCGCACTTTGATCGTCGAGAAAAGATCTTCCCAATAATTTTTCGCGGCCTGAAGCGCGATCGCAGGGGCTTGTTTGTCGCGATACTTCGCCACGATCGCACGCGCATCAGCCTCGTTCGACGCTTGTCCTAGCAGAACGATAATTTCGCCCTCCTGCCCGGCCTTGAGCGAAAACTTGCGTCTGAAGCTCGCGCACGGATCGAAGCC
>JBDSDI010000053.1:0-3307 GCA_039920645.1 Bdellovibrionota bacterium
GGGGGGTTGAGGCATGCCCTGGCGAGACTTTGCTTTTTACAAAAAAACTCTTGCTCGAGAGATTACCGAGTTGCTGTGAGGAAAGTTTGGAAAATTCAAGCCCAAGCTCTTTCCGTACGATTTCGGGTTTAAGAGTTTCAATCGACGGCGCGAAGGCTTCATAAACTTCGCAGGTTGCGTTCAGTGATTTGATCGCAAAAAGATTGCAGAGACCATGAACCTTTGAGTCCACATACTCGGCAAGTGGAGATCCCGCGAAAGCTCCTTGAATGTAGACGGCTCCTGCGATGCGGCCCGATTCAACGAGTTCGGGGTTTGCCGCAAGCGCGAGCAAGGTGGATAAGGCTCCGCGGCTATGCGCTACGATCATGAGGGGCGGCCCTTTGCGGCTGAGCAGCGAAAAATAACCATCCAGAAACTCTGCATTTTCTTGAATTGAATCGAGACTCGAGGGGCGAATGACTTCGATGTTTGAAGCGCCCACTTCCTTTTCCAATACATTTTGAAAATCCGATGAGCCTTCGGATAGAGCATCGCCAAAGATGCCATCGACCAAGACCCATTGAAATCCGGCCGCTTTTTCTTGCAGCTTGGGGGAGAATCTATGTTGCATTTTTAGGCTGGCGACGCTTTCCTCGACCTTGTGAAGGCGTTGGAGTTCAGTTTCCGCATGAGCGTCGAATGCCAATATTATCGCGAGCATAGACATTAGAATTTTGTTCATGAGTCAGGTGCTAGCAGGCTTAACGCCATGAGTCAAAACTTATGTCTTGCCCTGCTCTACAACTTTAAAAGACCGTTCTTCACGTGATATTTGCGAATGAGTTCGAGACCTTCGTCGGTGTGCAAGAGGGTGTCCATCTCGTCGATACTGCTGGGATGAGTCGTGGTGATTCCGAGGAGATTGCGCATCTCTTCGACCCAGCCGGAGTCGTGAGCGGTGAGAAGTTTTTTCATTCCGGCACTGGAGAAGCTATCCTTGCCGGCTTCGTCGAAGCGCCAGATGGAGTTGGATCCGTAGGGATTCAGGCTTGTGCGAGGTTCCCAACCGAGCTCGTTGTTGGCGCCGAGCAGGTCTCCTCGATGAAGGGCATCGACCCATGGCCTATAGAGCCAGGAATCGACGGTATCGCGAATGACAACTTTGCCAGTCGGTTTCATATCCTTGGTGAGTTCGATCAAAATGTTCTGACTGTTGGGCGTTTCCATTTCGATGCCATAGTTAAGGAGCATGCGGGCTTTAGCACGTCCTAGTTGATGACCGTAAGTTTTCGCCCAGAACTCTTCAAACTCGAGACCGTTCGCTTTAGCGATGTCGCGTCCGACGTACGGAATACTGAGACCCGTCACGTAGATGTTCTCATTGTCGAGGCGCGAGAGGTCCCGAAGGATGACGCCCTCCCCCGTGGCCTTGTGCTTGAGCACGAGTATCTCGGGCAAGAGCACGAGAAGATCGTCGTTCTTAAAAGTTTTTTCGACTTCGTTCAAGAAAGGCTGACGAAGAACAGCCCCTTCGATGTCGTCTTTGGTGAGGGCCTTCGCGGACTGATATTCGGCCTTATGAGGGAAATCGGTTCCCACCTTGATCGTGAAGGGGGGAGCATCTTCTTCGAACGAAAGAAGTGAGCGCGAAGCGGTATAACGCGTGTCGAGAGATTCTCCTGAGGTCGCTTTGCCGAAATAGGGAACCTCCGCGGATGTATTGTTGGGATGCTGAGGCCAGTTGATATGATCGTCTTTGACGAACTTATCGAGAATACGATGATCGACAGGACCGAAGGTGATCACTTCGACTTCGTCTTTCGGAACCGAAACCATTTTCATTTTCATGACGGTATTGGGGTCTTCTTGGAATCTTTGAAAGTTTTTGGTGAGCTCCCAGTTGACGGTATGAGTCCAGAGATTGGATTGGTGGCTGAAGTTCTTGAGCGCGCTGGAATCGGCGACGTGGGCATAGAGGTCGACACACTTTGTCGGATCGGCATGTGCACCTTGGCCCGCTAGTGAGAGCGAAAATGCGAGGATCAGGAGCATGCGATGTTTGTGTCGTAACCGCGAGAGAAATTCCATCAGACTCTTTCGACACTTTTGGGGCGAGGGCCTTAAGTCTTTTATAGAAAATAAATTTGAGCAGGATGACCACTTCAGCCCTAAGTCCCTGAATTCAGGCTTGTGAGACAGAAGCTAAGCGCGTAGAAAACTTTTTTAGGAGCGTGCATGGCTAAAATCGATCCTTTTTTGATCCGTCTTTTGAACACGCCCACGGCTCCCTTTCGAGAGCACCTGGTTTCGCAGCTTCTCAAACAAGAGCTCGATCTCAACGGCGTACCATGGTGCGAAGATGCTCATCACAACCTGATCGTTGGCGCGCCCTCGATACCCGTCTTTAAAAAACTTCTCGGCACGCGCACGACCAAGCCTGTTTGTTTCTTCATCGCGCATATGGACCACCCCGGATTTCATGTCACCAAAGCGCTCGGCAAGGGACACTTTGAATTCGTGTGGCATGGTGGATCTCCACTACGAGATCTCAAAGGGGCATCGTTGTATGTCTCGAATTTAGAAGGTCGTGTCGCAAGCGCAAAACTTCTGAAATCGAAACTCGACCCTTCCAAAAGGTGGATGGAGAGTGGCACGCTTCGCCTCGACGATGCCACGGCTTTTGAAGATCATGCGGCCAAGAAAATTTTTGGCGGATTTCATTTCGGCGACTTCACCTGGGTTAAAGACCAAACACTCTACACCAAAGCCGCAGACGATCTGGTGGGCTGTTATGCGATCGTCAAAGCTTTCATCACCCAATGGAAAAAGTCGGGAGCGGCCGTTCAGCCCCTGGCCCTTCTCACAATCGGTGAAGAAGTGGGCTGGGTCGGTGCCATCGGACATTTCAAAGAGGGCTACTGGGATCGCTTGAAGCGACCCGCCTACGTCGTCAGCGTCGAGGCTTCGCGTGCACGCGAGCGCGCCGAGATCGGAAAAGGTCCCGTCGTTCGTCTCGGAGACAAAGCAACGATCTTCCACGCACGTCTTTCCCAGGAGCTCATGCTTCTATCCTGCCACGCCACGCGCAAACGGTTCCAGTATCGCGTGATGGATGGAGGAACCTGCGAAGGCACCGTCTCAAGCGCCTGGAAGCTCGATACGGTCGCGCTCTGTGTTCCGCTTGGGAACTATCACAACATGTCGCTCGAAGGTGGGCCCCGCGCCTCTCGGCAAGCGACGGGTCCAGCGCCTGAGTTCGTGAATCTGGACGACTTAAGCGGACTGGTGAAAATCTGCGGCACGTTGATGCAACAGCCTCTCGGTG
>JBDSDI010000054.1:0-8462 GCA_039920645.1 Bdellovibrionota bacterium
TCATCAACGCCCACACGCGCGAAGCCGGCGTTCGTAACCTGAAGCGCGAAATCGCTTCGATCGCCCGTGCCGTCGCTCGCGACGTCGCGGCCGAAAAGATTACGAGCCGCAAGGTCGATGTGAAAGACGTTGAAGAAATCCTCGGTCAAGACAAGGCCTTCTCCGACGTCGCCGAGCGCACTGCGCGCACGGGCGTCGCGACGGGTCTGGCTTGGACTCCGGTCGGCGGGGACATCCTCTTCATCGAAGCGACGCGCTTCAAAGGCAAAGGCGGCCTCATCACGACCGGTCAACTCGGCGACGTGATGAAAGAATCCGTCAAAGCCGCGGAGTCCTGGCTCCGCTCGATGGCCGGTCCGCTGGGCATCCCTGAGAACGCCTTCACTGACTACGACTACCACGTCCACTTTCCTGCGGGCGCTGTACCCAAGGACGGTCCTTCGGCCGGCATCACGATCCTCACCGCTCTGAGCTCGCTCATCCTCGGTCGCGTAATCGATCCGACGCTCGCGATGACCGGTGAGATCACGCTGCGCGGAACCGTGCTTCCCGTCGGCGGCATCAAAGAGAAGGTGCTCGCAGCCAAACGCGCGGGCATCAAGACGATCATCATGTGCTACCGCAACGAAAAAGACCTCGAGGATATCCCTGAGGAACTGCGCAGCACGATGACCTTCCATTTCGTCAAAGAGATGCACGAAGTGTTGAAGCTCGCTCTCGGAGTCGAGCTCAACCCTACCCTGCCCCTCGTCGACGAAAGCTCGACGCTCCCCATGTCGCCCTCGTCGATCGACTCCGACAAGAAGAGCAAGCAGCCCCGTAAGTAAGTCCGTCGTCTCAAGTTAAAACAAAACCCCCGTGGCTCGTTTCGAGCCGCGGGGGTTTCCGCATTTAAAGGGGCGTGGATCAGTTCTTCTTGGTGAGGGTACTGGAGACCATTTCGTCGAGCGATTCGAAACGCTGGGCGCCCTCGAGCGCCACGCCGTTCACGATGAGCGACGGTGTGCCCGAGAATCCGAAATCCTGGAACTCCGACATGTCGGCTTCGATGCGTTTCTTTACGACGTCGGAGTTCATGTCCTTCGTGAGACGGGCCATATCGGCGCCGAGCTTCTTCGCGCTCTGCTTCAGGAAGGCTTCGCTCAGCTGACGCTGGTTCTCGAAGAGCAGGTTATAGAATTTCTCGGCCTTGGTTTTGTCCTGCAGCATCAGCGCTTCGAAGTAGAGGGCCGAAGGCGCCGCCATCTCATGGAAACTCAGCGGCATGTTCTTGTAATAGAACTGCAGGTCCTTGCCGTACTTCTTCTTGAGTTGTTCGAGGGCCGCATGACCGGCGCCGCACGCGGGACACTGGAAGTCGGCGTACTCCACGACCACGATCTTGCCGGCGTCGCTACCGGAAAGCCGGCGGACGCTATCGAGATGCGGCTGCTTGGGATTCTTCAGGTCGCGCTCGCGCTGTTGTTGGCGTTCCGCAACGCGTTGCTGCGATTGCTTGGCCTGCGCGACTTGGGCGGCGCGGTTCACGACATCGACGAACTTTTCGGGATTGGCTTCGATGACATCAAAAACGATGTCAGGATTTTTCTTCAGGGTCTCGCGGATGCGGCCCTCACTCGAAACGCATCCCGCGAGCAGTCCTAAGGTGACGATTGAGGTGGTGATTTTTTTCATGGGGTTCTCTCCTTTTGCGATCCGAATCCGAGCATCTCTTCCTGAGAAACTTTCAGGCACGCCATCGCCTGATTATCGAAATGAAATTGTCCCGTTCCCACGTAGACGCGCGCCTCGGCGACGGCGCCGGCCGCCGGCAGGATCGCGAGCAACGCGAGCACGGGGAGCGCGGCCCACGCGCGCGGACGAGGCAGAGCGGTGAGAGCCTCAATGCGTTCTTTGAGATCGGCGAAGCCCTCGCTCGCCCGGATCTGCAGTGGGGAGCGGATCGAGATGCCCGCAAGTCCGCTCACTTCCACCAAAGCGCTCAGAAGCGCATCGACCGGGACGCGAGCGGCCTCGACGGCCTGTTGATCGGCGGTTTTTTCGACCGCACGCAGGTAACGGCGTTTAACGAGATACGTGAGTGGATGCCAGAAAAGCAGGCGTCGGCAGACGATCTCAACGAAAAGCCACGCCGAGTCCTTCTCCCTCACGTGTACCAGTTCGTGGGCCAGAGTCGCGGCGATCACAGCGTCATTGGAGCCTTCGATCATTGCGCGCGGAAGCACGACTTTATGGTGGAAGAGTCCGTAGGCGAAGGGGCTAAGGCTCGCGTCGACTCCGTGGAGCGAGACGCGGCCGCGAATGCCGAGAGTCGATCTTAAACGTTCGAAAACCGCTCTCACGCGTGCGTCTTCGAGAGGCGCAAGCGTCCGAGAAAGCGCGTGGACCTTTTTTGCGAGCCAAACGTCGCGGCTGAGCAGTGCCGCAACCGCGATCACCCACACGGCCGCCAGAGCGCGAGTCGCGAGACCTTCGTGAGGAGAGATTTCTAGACAGCGCATCACCACGCGCGAGCTGCCCGAGATCACGAGCACGGATCCTCCAGCGAGCAGTAGCGCGAGGATCAGCTCTTGAGCGTTGTAGAACCATTTGATTTGACGCCAGCTCGCCCCACGGGCAACGAATGGAGCCGCGAGCATCGCAGCAAAGAATAGCGTGGAACTAACGGAGGAAAGGACGAGCGCCTTCCAAACAGCATCGAGAATAAAGCTCAGTGCATTCATCGTACGTCACCCTTTTTTGTGAGACGACTCACGAGATTTTTAAGTTCCTGAAGCTCATCGGAGCTGACTTTGGACGAGGAGAAATGCGCCAACAAGGGGCTGAAGGATCCGCCTAGCGTTCGCTCCACGAAATCCGAAATTTTGTCGTTTACCACGTCGTCGCAGTCAACCTTGGACGTGTAACGAAAGAGGCCGTCTTTTTTGAGCCGGGCCAGAAAACCTTTTTTCCGCAGGCGTTCCATCATCGTCAGGATGGTCGTACGCGCGAGATTTTTTTCCTTCTTGAAATGTGCCGCTACTTCTTTTACC
The DNA here is from genome assembly GCA_039920645.1 of Bdellovibrionota bacterium. GTDB lineage: Bacteria > Bdellovibrionota > UBA2428 > UBA2428 > UBA2428 > CAMCVE01. Next base: position 3,033 of record JBDSDI010000054.1, read on the forward strand.
GAAAGCGCACGCCCCTCGATGAATTTAAGGATCTCCATTTCCTGCTCGCCCAGTCCCGGTTTTTTCTTCATAACCCCTCGCTAACTACAAGTGTAGTCTAAATTGACTACGGCTGTAGTCAATTTAGACTTTAATTGTCGGTGAAGATTGTCGGCGGGGACGCATTTAAACGCATTTCGGGCCGGATGGCGTCAAAACGACAGCGTTCGGGAACTGCGCCAAAGGTAGGTACGCGAGCCGCGCAGGCCACGGATCGCGCCGAAGCCGGCTTCTTCCAGACGCTCGTTCCACCAAGCATAGGGTTTCAGCGTGCGGCGCCACGGATCGGGGCAGGAGATGCGACTGAAACTGGAACGGAAATGTAGGAACTCCGTGCAGAGTGCGAGTTTCTTTAGAAACGGAAGAACTTCCGCTTCGGTGAGATAGATAAAGGAATTTGAGAATACGAGCGAGAAGCGGCGTTCGGCCTTTACGGCGTTGGCCACATAGTCGCGCATGTCTTCGCACTTCACGCGTCGACGGTAAGCGGCTGGGGTTTTCTTGTAAGCGCTTTCGCTCACTTCGCAGCCGAAGGGACGAATTCCGAGTTTCTTCTCGAAGCCCTGAAGGATCTCTCCGCTCGCCGTGCCCAGTACGCAAATATTTTTGAGTCGAGGCGCATCTTTCTGTTTGAAGAGGGCACAACATTCGTCGAAGTAGCAGTAGTGCCGCCACACCTTGGAATAGGCTTTGCCCGAACCCGCATAGTTTTCAAAAAAAGCGTCGTCGATCAATGTTTTTTTCATGATCCATTCTCCGAAAAAGGAATCTCGAGTTCCACTGAATGGAGCTCCTTAAGACGCACGGGCGCCACGCTCAGCGCTTTATACGTTATGGTCGTCATCGGAGACTTTCTTCCTGGGGCGGGCGTAGGTCACAGCATCGTCGCCATTGCGGTAGTACGACTTTCTCAGACCGGTCTTTTCGAATCCGAGTTTTTCGTAGAGCGCGCGCGCGGCCGTATTGCCGGCTGCGACTTCAAGGAAAACTGTGTGCGTGGATCCGGAGAGCGGACCGAAGAGCGTCGCGAGGAATCCTTCGAGGAGCGCGCGGCCATGACCCTCGCCTTTGCGACGTACGGCGAGATTCATGATCTCCACCTCGCCCCCCACATCGCGGTAAAGCACGAAGCCTTCGGCCACTCCTGCGACGTAGAAAATCCGCGACTCGATTGAAGCGACTTCGCTCACGTAGTCGTCATAGCTCCAGTGGCCTTGACCTTCGCCAAGTCCCTCGTGCTCGATCTCATGGAGAAGCGACGGGTTCTTGAGGTTCTTCATAACGGAGAATCTGCACTTTATAGCGTGAACGAAGTTGTTGGAGCCAGGTCTGTAATCCGTCTTCGGCTTTCTTGAGAGCGGCGGCGTCGCTTTCGCCCTTAGACCCCTGCAACGAATCCCTCAGACGCGTCTCTAGGGTCTGCGAGGCCAGAAGGCTTTTGGAGAGACGAGTTTTGACCTCCGTCTCCGAAATCTCGAAGTCGTTGCGGAACGCCGGCCAGCGCGGACCAAAGTTCTTGCGCACGTCGAGCAGACGTTTTTCGACGAGATTCGCTGAAAGCGTCTGCGTGCCGACCAAGCGATTCTCTTCCTCGACAAGAACCTGAACCACATATTCTTGGAGCAGCTGCTTTTCAACGTCCGAGGAATAATAGTCGCGGCGTCCGGGAACATAGGATTTAGGATTCTTCAGAATCCATTCAATGAGGATCTCGCGATTGCTGATCGACGTGTCGCCGACGCGCGCGAGGATGCGCAGCTTCGTTTCCGACGCGAAGCCCATCGACACCTGAAGCGCGACAAGCGCGAAAACCACGATGCGTCTCATGACGATGCGTTCTCCGCGGCATCTCCGGCGTGGAGACGAACGAAAGAACGTGCCGACTTCTCGAGGTCCTTGAAGCCTTCACCTTTCATGGCGCTGACCCAGAAGGGTCCTTCGGTCGCGCGTTTGATCACGGATGCCCAAGCCTTTTCGCTCGCGGCGCGCGCGTTCGGTTTGACCTGGTCGGATTTGGTGAAGACGAGGGTGAAGGGCGAATTATTGAGCCAATCAATGAGATGAGCTTCGGCCTCCGCCGGCAGGCGCGTCGGATCCGCGAGCCAGATCCACATGATGCCGGAGTCCACACTTTTCTCGCGGAGAGATTCGATGAGCTGATCCCATTTGGAGATCGTGTTCGTCGAGTGTTTCGCGTAACCGAAGCCCGGCAGGTCGACGAGCTCCAATGTCGAGAGTTCAGATTTGCCGAGCAGGACTTTCACGGCCACGAGACCCGTAGTGACACCGGGTTTTCCACCGGTGCGGAAAAATTTGTGCGGGTGCGTGAGCGCGTTCAGGAGCGAACTCTTGCCTACATTCGAACGTCCCAGCACGGCCCAACGCGGACTCGTCCCTTTCGGCACTCGCTCGGCGTCCAGCACCGTGAAACTGATGCTTGCCTTACCGAGACCCACTTAGGCCGCTCCGTAACTGTGTAGACCGCTGAGGACCAGATTCACGCCAAGAAACGCGAAGATAAGAATGAAAAAACCCACCAGCGCCACGATCGAAAGCGTGACTGATCTCCAACGCATGAGCAGACGCCCGTGCAGATAGATGAGATAGGCGACCCAGGTAATAAACGCCCACGTCTCCTTCGGATCCCAACCCCAGCTGCGACCCCAGGCCGAGTAAGCCCAAATCGCACCCGTCACGAGCAGAAGAGTTTGGAAGGGGAACGCGAAGAGAATATTCTTATAGCTGAGTTCGTCGAGGCGGCCCGCGGTCGGCAAGCTTCTCAGGAACGGAAGATAACGGTAGTCGATCGCCAGATAGACGAGCGCGAGTACGAAACTCATCACGAGAAGGATCGTGAGGTAAGGATTGGAAGCCATGCTGAGTGTCGGTGAGAGATGCTTCGCCCAACCCACATTGGCGAAGAAGACCACGAACGCCGCCAGCGCCGCGCGGAAGGTCCAACGCCCGGCTTGAGTAAGATCGCCACCTCGGCGGCCCGCATCTTCGGCGGAAAGCTCTTCATTCTCTTCGGCCGGAGTGAAGGGATGTTTGCGGCGGCCGAAGTAAAAGACTCCCGCGCTCGCGAGAAAGAGCACCCACGAGATCCAGTACGGGATGTGAGCGTAAGGCACCTGTTCCATACGTGTCATCATCGGACCGCCTTCGAACTCTTGGTAGGTATCGGCGGTTTCGACAATCTTGCCGTTCGGAAGCGTACGTGTGGTCGCACGCGCCATGAAAAAATGGCCGGTCTTGAAAGCATCCTTGCCACCCGCGATCGAGAGGTTAAGCAGCATCACCAACGCGATGCCGGCACCGATCTTGGAGAGAGAAACTCCGCGACGTAGAAGATGGAAGAGCGCAAGACAACCCGCGATCGTGAAGCCCGCATAAGAGAGCATGCCGAAGACGACGTGGATCTTAATCCAGTTGCTTTGCAGCGCGGGGATCAAGGGCTCAACGGATTTGTTTGCGGTGAGCGCTCCCATGCCCATCAGAATGAATACGAGCGGGCTCGCGATCGCGCCGATAATGGGCAAACGCCATTTGCGGCTGACGTAGACCTGCACGAGCGTCACGCCCCATGCGAAGAAGACCAGAGACTCGTAGAGGTTTGTCCACGGTGGACGGTCGATTCCGCCGATCACCCAGCGTCCCGCGAGACCGAAGGTGTGGCAGGCGAAGCCGAGATAGACGAGCCACGCGGCGCGCGCGGACCACGCACGAATGCGTCCGGCGTCGGATCGCGAGATACTCACGATGTAGGCCACGCACGCTCCCAAATAGAGAAAGGCTGAGGTGTTGAGTGACAAAATTGTCCAGTCCAGAAGAGTATCCACGATGTTATCCTTTCACCTGGTTGTCCGTCGTACCCGAGAGTATGCGACGGAGTTTGTCGGCCTTTTTACGAAGGGCCTCTTCGAATCCGAAAGGAAGACGATGAATGACGCCCGTGAAGGTGACCTCGCCGTTCTCGTAGTTCAGATAATATTTCCGATGAGTCATAAAGAGCGCATAGAAGGTCCCGACGAGCATGCCGAGACATCCCCACCAGTAGATCGGAGCGCCGGGATCGTAGGCGATCTGCAGGCCCGTGTAGAACATCTCTTCCACTTCGTCGACGACGATGCCGTACGGAGCCTGCCGCGAATCGAAATCGAATTGCTGGTGATCTTTGAGTACCCAGAAAGGTTTGCCGTCGGGCTGGCCTTTTTTCAGAGGTTGGAACTGAACGCCGGGACCGAAGCCTTGCACGTCGCCGAGCGCTTGCAGCGCGACGAGTTCCACGCCCATCGAAGGAAGCTGGAAAGATTCTCCGAGTTTTACCTTCTTGAAGACCTGACCTTCGAGCGGGCGGTCTTTCATGATCGCGCGCAACTGGATCTCGAAATTGTTCATGCGACCGTAGCTCGCTTGGTAGAAGCGGATACCCTTGTATTCGAGAGGTTCGTTGACGCTAACGCTTTGCTCTTTCATCGGCACGCCGTCTTCAAGAACCTGAAGACGCGTGATGAAGGCCCGAGGACGTCCGGGGAAATCGTCGTAGAATTTCACGCGGAAATCCTTGGCGCGAATACGGAAGCCCAAAAGCTTCTCGTTGATGAGACCGCCCTCGGCATGCTGAAGCCCCGAAGCTTTGCCTTCCTTAAAAACGATCAGCGTGTCGACCGCGTCGCCCGAGGGAATGTTTGCGGCGCCTTCGAACCCGTAGAGCGCGCTGATAATCGCCCCAAGAAAAATCACGAGCAATGACGTGTGCACGAGATAGTTCGAGATACGTGCCCATCGACCGATCTGCCAGAAAATCTGCACTGAACCAGCGGAATCTTTCAACACCACGGGCTTTGTCACGAAAGGCGAAGCCACTTCGGTCAAAGCGCTTGCGCGAAACTCGTCCGCACTGAGTGAGCTCGACCATGTATGAACGTGCTCTTTCGGCTGATTCAGAAACGTTTCGCGGCTCCAGAGAACGGGCTTGGCGATCGCGAGCTTGAGCATCTGCGGCCAGCGGTTCACAGAGCACGCGATGAGATTGATTGCGAGAATCACGATGAGCCCCGTGTACCAGAATGAGTGATAGGCCGTGAACAGTTGGATAGCTTGGCCGAAGGCCCAGAAGTTGTAGCCATACTGCAGTCCCGGATCGACGTTCGAAACGTTGTACTGCAGAACGACGGTGCCAGGGATCGCCATAATCAGAAGACCGACGAGAATAACGATTGTCAGTTTTACGGAAGCCAAGGCATCCCAAACGCGATCAACGTATACACCCAGCATTGTGCGAAGGTTCTCCCACCGTGCGCGCTCCCGGTCAACCGCTCGTCGCCCCGGGCAAGCAGCCCTTTCCAAGGCTCGAAGAAAGTCCTAGAATGGACGGTCATGAGACACGCT
>JBDSDI010000055.1:0-5651 GCA_039920645.1 Bdellovibrionota bacterium
AAAATGCAAAACCCCGCGGTCTCGAAAGAGATCGCGGGGTTTTTGCTTGAGCCTTAAACCTTGTCGAAACTGAGCTAAACGCCTACAAGGCTAAGTCATGGGTAAGACGCGCAAAGGTCTTCGCTACAGACCGAAAGACGAATATTTCAATCGAGCGAAAAAAGAGGGCTTCGTGGCTCGTTCCGCCTTCAAGCTCGAGGAAATGGACGAGCGCTGGAAGTTTTTTAAAGCGGGGATGAAAATTCTCGATATCGGCTGCGCACCGGGTTCCTGGCTTCAGTACGCGAGTCACAAGGTCGGTCCGAAGGGTCATCTTGTGGGTATCGACATCGATCCCGTGAAGATCAATATCCCGAACGTGGAAACCCACGTTATCAGTCTCTACGATGTTTCCAAGGAAACCGACTTCATTGCGCCCTGGGCACCTTTCGACATGATCCAAAGCGATGCCATGGTTAAAACTGTGGGCATCGCCGAGAGCGATGTCGCGCGTTCGATCGCTCTCGTGCAGGCAAGTCTCGATCTCGCCGAGGCAGGACTTCTTAAAGTCGGAGGCTGCTTTGTGGCAAAAGTTTTCGAAGGCCCCGGGTTTACCGATTTCTACGTCGTCTTCAAAAGAAAATTCAAACGCAACTACGTCTCGAAGCCCGAGGCAGTGCGCGAAGGAAGCCGCGAAGTCTACGTCGTCGGTCTCGAATACAAAGGCAGCGCTCCCAAAAAGGAAGCCTGAATCATCCCTCTTTGAGGAACGCAGCCAAGTAAGTCTTGAGGGTCTCGTCGGTAGTGACAAACTCGACGCCGATGCCGGGCATTTTCCACGGGCTCGCTCCCCAAGGAAGCTTCCACCTGATACGGCACGGAACGGCATCCGGATGATCCCCGATGAAAATCGAAATTTCGTCGATGCTGGTCCAGTCGTCCATCGAGACGATGAAACAACCGCCAGGGCTGAGATCGTAAGTGATGGCCTTGGATTCCATCTGGACCTGACCGCTTTCGCCGGGGCGTCGGGCAGCGCGCAAATAACGAATCTTGATGTAGCAGAGTTTACGCGAATGCACGCGAAGACCGCGGGGCGCGAAAGCTTCGACCTGTTCCATAAGCTGCATCCATTTTCCGGTCAGGATCTTGCGGTCGACGGCGTCGCCTTCGACCATCTTCTCAGAAACTTTAAGGATCGGAATTTGAAGTTCTTCGAGCAGCATGAAGGCGCGTTTTTCGATGTCGCTGGCGTCGGAAACAATACCCGCGTCGATCACGGTCCCGCTAAGATTTTTTCGATCGCGCTGGGCGCGCAGGAATTCTCCGACGGTCTTGAAGCGTTCGATGTTGAGTTTACCTTTGAGGGCCGTGCGCACATGGGTGTCGAGCAATTCTTTAAAAACGCGTTCAAAGGCGGGCGCGCGACGCTCGTCGGCGATGATCAAAGCGATAACGGAAGTATCTGGGTTACCCATCGTAGCTTTCATTATAGGGGCCAGGCCCGATTTCGTCTTTGAAGATGCCGTTAAATTTTAAAACGTCGTTTAAAGTTCAGATTTGGTAAAGATGACAAAGTTCCGCAAGATAGGGCAGTCTTTGGGTTCCGTCGCTCGCGAGTAACTTTGCTCGCAAGTCGCGAGGAAGACGCGCATCGAGGCTTACCACAATGTCCACGAAGGCATCGTCGGTTCCACCGAGAGAGGCTTCAGCGACATTCAGAAGGCTCGGCAGGGGCGAATGAGGATGCTGGAGCAGTCGCGCTTTGACGGTGGGATTTTTTTCGGAGGAAAGTCCTTGCGCGATCACCGCCGCGTCGAGCAGCGGAAAACGGGTGGCGTAGGAGCGCACGAGAGGCGACGGATCATCGACGAGCATCTGAGAGATCCGGTCTACGAGTCGTTCGCGACTTATATCGGAAGAACTCCATTCAGGCGGGTACTCGAGGATCCGGCGCGTCGCACTGAGTGCCGCGCTGGCGCGATGTTCGGCTTTCAATGCATAAGTGAAATGCATGACCGACGAAAGTGCGACCCGGGGATGACCAAGGACTTCTTCGACTTCAAAATCGGGAACCTCGGAAGCGGAGCGAGGATCGCGATCTTCAGGTTCCGCGAGCAACACGGACGGGGCACGCCGGGCTTGAAGTTTTTCTCCTGCGCGTCGCGCGATGCCGCGGTCGGGATGGGACACGAGATGCGCGAGCGTCTCGTCGAAAACGTCGCTGCGATTTACGATCCACATGGCCGGGCCGGGTTCGTAGGTGGCCGCGAAGAGAAGCTCCTCGGAGATGTGCGGAGAAATGAAAAGATCGGCGGCGTCGGCGGCGCTTGCTTCGGAAAGCAGGCGTTGGATCTCCGCGGTAATCTCGGGTTTTTTCATCATCGGACGAGGTTCTCGACGATCAGCGAAATGCCTTCGCCGCCGCCGATGCAAAGACTCGCGCAGCCGTAACGTTTCTTTTCCTGTTTGAGCGTATGCAGAAGCGTAACGAGGATACGCGCGCCGCTCGCACCGATAGGGTGCCCGAGCGCGATCGCTCCGCCGTGCGCGTTGATGCGTGCGGGATCGATTTCAAGCAAACGCTGGTTGACGATCGCGACCGCCGCGAATGCTTCGTTGATTTCCCAGAAGTCGATGTCGTGAATTTTCAAACCGGCGCGCTTGAGCGAAGCCTGGATTGCTGGCGTCGGAGCGGTGGTGAACCATTCTGGAGCTTGCGCCGCCTGGCCCTGGGCCACGATACGGGCGAGAGGAACGAGTTTTTCTTGGATCGCAAATTCTTCAGAACAAACGATCATCGCGGCGGCGCCGTCATTCAGGGAGCTGGCGTTGAAGGGAGTGATTGTTCCGGTGGACTCGAAGGAGGGTTTCAGGCCTGACGCTTTTTCTGGTTTATAGCGCGTTGGTCCTTCATCTTCGGAGATGGTCACGTCTCCTTTTTTGGTTTTGAGAATCAGGGGCACGATCTCCTCCGCGAAAAGCTTGTCTTTTTGAGCGCGGATCGCTCGTTCGTAGGATGCATGCGCGTAAGCGTCTTGTTCTTCGCGGGTAAGTTTGTATTCTCGCACGCAGATCTCTGCAGCGTTACCCATATGGAAATCGTTGTAGATGTCCCAGAGGCCGTCCTTGATCATCGAGTCGATAAGTTCGGAATTACCCATGCGCAAACCGTCGCGCAGTTTGGGGATCAAGTAAGGGGACTGACTCATGGATTCCATTCCGCCGGCGATGGCGGAACGAATTTCTCCGGAACGAATCGCGGAATCGGCGAGCATCACGGCTTTAAGTCCAGAGCCGCAGACTTTACCTACGGTCGTGCAAGGGGTGTGACGATCGACGCCTGCACCTAATGCGGCCTGGCGCGCGGGCGCTTGACCGAGGCCAGCCGTGAGGACGCAGCCCATAAAAACTTCGTCGACTTTTGAGGGCGAGAGGCCCGACGCTCCGAGCGAAGCGCGGATTGCTTCGGCTCCTAGGAACGGCGCATTAAACTGCGACAAAGACCCTTGGAAAGATCCTATGGGAGTTCGACGAGGAACACAGATGACGGTTTTCATATAGACTGAATTAGCAGAAAAAATTTTCGAAGTCGCTATGCAGACACAAGGTGGAATAAGTTTGGGAGATAAGGATTCAAAGCGACGCTGGATATGGCTTTGCTTTATTTTAGCCGCGTTTTTGCCGTTCATTCTTAGGCTCGGTCTGGACATCAACGCGGTCAATCGCCAAGCCCTTCGCAAAGTTTATCGCGCCTGGGCGCTTTCTCCCGAATTCAAGGAACTCAAGGAACGCGGGCCCGACGTGCGGTTCGAACGCGTGCGCGACTCCGGTGTTTTCGAAGATCTGTTTCTCTCGATGCTTCAAAAAGATTTCCGCGTCGTCGATCTTCCCGACGCCCCTATCGTGCGAAGTTTTTTCGAAAAAGAAAAAAATCTCAGCGGGCGCATCGAGTGGCAACCGCACCTCGACCAAGAACCGCGTGTCTTTCGTTATGAATCCCGTTTCACCAACAATGCGCTCTTGCTCGGATTCTGGGTTGCATTGATTTTTATTTTCTTCGGGCTTTCGGTGCATACGGGTGCTTTGCTCACGATTCTGGTCATGCTGCTGTGGCAGGTGCGATGGAACCCGCTCGATATTCCGTTCTATCTCTTAGACGAAGGGCGTTTGGCGGTCGGCGAGGCGCGCGCGGGAACTTTGAGCCCCGAGCTGGTCATCATCAGTGCGGCGGTGGCGAGTTTTGTCCTGCTATTCGCGTTCCGACCGATTTTCCGCAAGTGGATCGCGAAGCTTGGCGATCGCTCGGTCATTTACTTTATGTTCCTGAGTCTCGTGATAGAGCCTGTTTTTTTATTCGCAGCCTCCCGCATTCTGGCGTGGGGTTCGGAAACTTTCTGGTGGAAAGTCTATCTCGGTTCGCTGTGCTTCCGTTTCGTTGGTGTCGCGTTCCTGATGTCCCTCTTCTTCCGCGGCCAGCCCGTCGATCTTTCCGAGGATCCCGATGAGGATGTGCCTAAGCTGCCCGTAGCTTCGCGCGCGTGGAGCCGCATCGATTACATTCGCGTCGCGACCCGAGAGGGCAAGCATCTTGAATGGCGCGCAGGCATCTGGTCGTTGTTGCTGCCGCTCGTCTTTGTGCTCGCCGGCGGTTGGGAATGGCTGAATGCCGTAATGATCGTCGACGCCGGTTGGAGCATCCTCATGCTCAAGGCTTTCCTGACGGGGCTGCTGCTCGCGGTTCTCACCGGCAGTCGTTTCGTTTCGATGTTTATCGGACTACTCGCGCTCGCGCAAGTTGCTTCGCCGACCGAAGGACATTGGATGGCCGCTGCGGTCTTCGGGTTTTTTTCCGAAGGCCTCTGGCTCGGTTGGTGGCTGAGCCCCATGAAGGATCTTCATCCTACGATGCCGCTGAATCGTTACCGAAAAATTTTCTTCGTCAGTGCTTTGATCGGATGGGCTCTCGGAATTTTTGTTTACACCGCGGGCGTTCCGCTCGTTCTGTGTTGGATTCTCGTGCTGCTCGGCGTATGGAGTTACGGTCAGATCCAGGACGTTCGCTCTTCGCACGGGGCGTCGTCGTGAGAGGGAGATCTTGAAAATGCTAAATCGTTTCTTCACGGGATTCTTGGTGGTGGTGGCGCTGTACGTCGCGCCCGCTTGGGCTGCTCTGACCGAACTGAATGCCAAGGTGCGGGAAAATCTCGTATTGAAATCCGAACCCTCGGGAGACGCGCCCGATAACGGCGTCGAGGTGAAGACCGATGAAAAAGTCTTCGTGCTCGGAAGCTCCGTCGATACGACTTTCGTTCAGGTCCTCAAGAAAAGTGGCGAGAGCGGTTGGGTCGCCGTCGATAGGGTCGATCTCTTTCGTGTGGATCGCTCCGATTATGACGAATACTATTACGCCCTGATGAGGCAGAGAGCCTTCACCTCGCGCTGGAACCTGCACGTCGGAGGAAGCTATGGGACCCTTCCCCTCGGAGTAGGCGTCGAAACGCTCGTCAATCTCAATATTCTCAAGCGCGGCGTCTTCGATTCGAAATCCGATCAACTCGAACTCGGCAGCGGTTTCCTCTATCACCTGGGAGCGGATCCCAAACCCGTGCTCAAGGATGACGGCACGCTCTTTTCGAAGCCGGCCCAGCCGTATTGGGAAATTCCGATCC
>JBDSDI010000056.1:0-6343 GCA_039920645.1 Bdellovibrionota bacterium
GAAGCGCAGTTGCGGTGAACCGTATAAGCCGAAAGGTGCTGCGGAAGACCCGCGAGAAGCGCTACAACCCGCGAGATGTTCGCAGTGTCGGCGGGAGTGCTCGCGTTTCCAATAATCACTTCATCGAGAAGGTTGCCGATGTCCTTAAGAGGAATTCCGGACCTCGCGAGGAGTTCCGAAACGGCAAAACGGCCAAGCTCGGCGGCGTGAACGTTCTTGAGATCTGTTCCGGCCTTGGCAAAAGGGGTGCGAATCGCATCGACGAGAAATACTGGCTTCATGGCCCTTTAAGATACCATGATTTCCAGACCTTGAAGGAAATGCGGTTTGTCTAGGAAGGACTTTTTTCGGACGGGTTTTTGACTGCGTTAGGGCGCGCATTTTGGATGCGGGTGATCTCGGTTTTGATACGGGCCTGCAGTTCGTCGGAAAGACCCTGCATCTTGATTTCGACCTTACGGCGGGCCGCTTTCCAGTCACGTCGGTAAAGCATCGAGTCGAAATCGCAGGTCCGGCAGCGGAAGGCTTCACGGATCTTGAGCCAATGAACCCACTCCGCGGCGGTCCAAAGAGGGAGAAAGACCAAAGCGGCCCGTGCTGCAGCCCAGGGTCCCAAAGGAAAATACACGGCTGCGCAAATAACTGTCGTGATAAGAAGGATTTGGACGTAAGCCTTAAGGCCAAGCTTTGATGAGGGTAAGTTCCCCATCGTTGAGCGGCAGACCGGGCAGAGATATCGCGACATCGTAAGACCATTGTACGGCCGATGATCGCTTGGAGAGCAGTCAAAATTTCGTATTTCTAGGGATTTGAGTGCTTGACACAACTGCTCCTGACCCATAGAAATCCTGGCTTTGAACCAGGTTTTATAGAGGAAACGATCATGGCAGTGAAAGCTAAAACAGCAGCTAAAAAGACTACGGACGAGAAGAAAACCGCGAAGGTGGCCTCGACCAAGACTCAAAAAAGAGTGACCAAGTCTGCAACGACAGCGAAGAAATCCGCTGCGAAGACGAAAGTCCGCACCTCGCGCACGACCAAACGTGCCGTGAAAGCAGACGCTAACGTCCGCGCCAAAAAAGGCACGAGCGCTTCGCGTTGGAAGGTGAAGCACCCGGGGCATGCACCCCACTCTTCCCGTGTAACGGCTCCCAAAGGCCCCGTTACCTCGATCGCTTCCAAGACCAGCTTCGCTCCCAAAGATAACGACGAGCGCCGCTGGCTCATCGTCGACGTCGAGAACCAAACCGTTGGTCGCGTCGCTTCCCAGATCGCTTCGCTCCTTCGCGGTAAGCACAAAGCTTCCTACACCCCCAACAACGACGTGGGTGATTTCGTAGTCGTTATCAACTGCGAAAAAGTGAAGTTCACCGCGAACAAAGAAACCCAAAAGACCTACAACTGGCACACCGGCTACATCGGCGGTATCAAGGAAACGACTCCAGAGCGTCTCCGCGAAACCTTCCCCGATCGTATCCTCGAAAAAGCTATCAAAGGCATGGTTCCCCGCACTCCGCTGGGCCGCGCTCAGATGACTAAGCTTAAAATCTACAAAGGTACGGAGCATCCCCACGCGGCACAAAATCCCGTCGCATGGAAACTCCGCTACGACAGCACCGTGGGAGAAGAATAACAATGGCTCAACAATACATCGCAGCGACCGGTCGTCGTAAAACCTCTGTAGCACGCGTTCGTCTTCGCCCCGGAAAAGGCGACATCGTCGTCAATGGCAAGAAGTACGAAGATTACTTCGTTCGCCCTGTTCTCCGTCTCGTCGTCAACCAAGCCCTCGAAGCCGTTGGCATGGAAGGCAAGTTCGACATTATCGCGAACTGCGACGGTGGCGGCCACGGCGGTCAAGCCGGTGCCCTTCGTCACGGAATCTCCCGCGCTTTGATCGAGTTCGATCCCGAACTCCGCGGCACTCTCAAAAAGGGTGGCTTCCTGACCCGTGACGCTCGCGCGAAAGAGCGTAAGAAGTACGGCCTCCGCGGCGCGCGTCGTGGAACCCAGTTCTCGAAACGTTAATTCGTTTCTTCAGTTGCTTTTCAAGAGCGCTGCTTTCCTTCGGGAGAGCGGCGCTTTTTCATTTCGGGCCTTCGAGCCCCAGCCATCCGAGCTGTCGAAGCGCTTCGAAAGTCACGATGCTCACGCAGTTCGAAAGATTCATCGAGCGCACACCCTGTTGGGGAATGCGAATATGACGTTCAGAAAATTTCTCGAGAAGCGAGGGCGGGATCCCGTCCTGTTCGTCGCCGAAAAGAATGAAGTCCGATTCCGCATAAGCGGCGTCTGCATAGTTCGTCTTGCCGCCGACTTCGACGAGCCAGGGGACGACCGAGCTGTTTGTTTCGAACCATGCTTCGAGGCTTTCGAAAATGCGAACATCCAACAGTGGCCAGTAGTCGAGTCCTGCCCGTTTGAGTTTGGTGTCGTCGATCTCGAAAAGAGGGCGCACGATATCAAGGCGTGAGCCGGTCGCGGCGCAGAGGCGGGCAATGCTGCCTGTGTTCTGCGGGATACGTGGATGAACGAGCACGATCGTCAGGGCTCCGGGTCGCGTGAGCTTGCGGTCTTGAGGCTGACGATCATCCGCGGAAACAAAATGGTTGTTCTTGCGCCCCATCAATTTCCTTCGGCGCTACTGGACGCGGGAATGAAACCGAGGGCGCTTGAGTGAGTGACGTCTAAAACTTTCATGATGGAGTCTCCTGCTGCAGAAAGCGTAAAAAAATTTGGAGTTCAAGGGGAGACGGGCTTGGCTCTCTTGAGAGAACCAAGCCCGTCGTTGGGGAGGGACTTCAACTGACGTTCCGCTGAGGACGAGAACTTCCGACTCCATTCAGATTCAACTGACGTTCTGCTTCAACACCGCATGTGTCGTGGGACTGTGTTCGTATTTTTGATTACCAGCCGAAGTTGCCGCCGACCGAGATCGAGAGGCCTTGACCGCCGGAGGAGTTCACGCCGAGGTTCATTCCCGAGCCACTGTACCAAGGGTTGTAGGTGTAGTAGCTGCCGTAGCCGTAGTACTGGTTGATCATCTGTCCGTAGCTTTGCGAGAGAATGCTCAGGACTTGGTCGACCGAGTGAGCCAGGCTGTAGCCGCTGTAGCCGGGATCGTTAGCGTACTGGACGCCGACGTTACTGAGAGCGGAGAAATTTAAGTATGCTCTGAGTTGGTTGAAATTGATGCGTGCGAGAGGCGACAAGTATTGGTTGTAGCCGTAAGTGGGAAGTTGGCAGGAGTTTCCGCAAGCGGTCGCTGCGGTCTTCACACGATCAAGGATCGTTTGCCAGCTGTAGCTGCCAACTGCGAGAGTCGTGGTTCCGAAGATCGCGCTATGGTCGGTTTTCACGTTTCCGTAGATCGCTTGGAACTGAGAGACCATCCAGTCTTCCGTGCTCGAGAAGGTTCCCGACGAAGGATTCGTGGGGATTGTGTACCGATCGCCGGGGCGATAGGTCGTGTTGTTGTTACCGACAACCTTGTTGTCGTTGCCTCCGCAAGCGGTGAGTCCGATAACGAGGGCGGTCATGATGAAGAGGGTTTGCTTTTTCATGTTCGTATCTCCTTTTAGATTTTTCAAAACTTCAGATTCCGCCAACGTGATCAATGAGCTGTTAAAGAGTGTATTTCAAAGGTCATGCCATGCTCGACTTCTGGGCACAAAAACGAATTAATCTATTAAATACATTTATTTACATCTAAAGGCTAAAAACCGAAAATCGTCTAAAACTTCGACACCGAGTTCGCAAAAATTGTCCCTCCTCCTCGGGGAGGGCTCTTTTCTGAACTCAAAAGGCCTTGCTGCCTCTAGCCCATCCTGCTAGTTAATGACGCTCTGCATTATCAACGAGCGCTTAGAAACGCAGGAAGGACAAAAAGATGAAGATTCCCAAGATCTCAAATCTCATGCTTTTTGCCGTCCTGAGCTCGGTAGGTCTTTTCTCCTTTACGGCTTCGGCCAAGGCCAGAGTCGCCGACTCCTATAAATCATCGTGTGCAAGCGTCTTAATGGGGCTCGTGAACAGCGGCGACCATGGCAGCGAGAAGCTGATGAAGCGTGCGCAACACTACAACGGAGCTCCCGATGAGTTCATGCCGAGCGCGGAGAACGCACCGTGGGCAGCAAACTATTTCCCGATGGATAAAGGTGGCATTGCGAGCCGCTGGCAGAGCTCTCGGCCGAAGGCCTACAAGATGCTCGATGAAGCGAGCGACGGCTCTCTTCTCTCTTTCGAAGAAACGCGAGCTAAGGTCGCGGCTCTTTCTACCGAAAAACTCTCGAAACTTTCTCCGACGGAAAAATACGACATTCTTCGAGGCGACTATTCTTTCCAAACGACGCGTTGGGAGCTTTTGAATCGCGGACCCGAGCGCGATCCCAAGCCCGATTCCTGGGAAGGTTTTTGCAACGCGATGAGAGCAGCCGGTTGTCTCTCCAGCGAGCCCGTGCGCGCAATCACCATCCGCAACGACGACGGGATCGAAGTTGAGCTTCAACCCGCAGACATCAAGGCGCTCTTCGGAGCCACTTACTTCTACGTCGAAAAATATTCGGCTCTCGGAACGCCGCATTTCGGCCGAGGACTCGATACGGATCCTCCGAACGCGGCCGCGTTCCATACGGCTTTGAACGCGCTCGCGCTCAAAGGAAACTTCGCCATGGTCATCGACGTCGAAAATCGCGGCACTGAGATCTGGAACGAAAGTGTCGTGGGGTATCTTCGCGGCATGAACGAACCCCGCGCACTCACCGCAGCGGAAGCTCGCCGAGCTCCGCGCCGAGCTACGCATGCAGTCGACGTGGATATGGAGCTGCGCGCACTCGCGGAGATCAGCATCGAAGACACCAACGGCGCGACTCAGAGGCAAGTCGCCGCCGGAGAACTCGGCATCAATCGTATCGAGTACCACTACAAGCTTTACATCGACGACGAAGGCAAGACCCTTGAAGGTGAATGGGTCGGTGAAGAGTGGCCCGATTTTGTTTGGTTTCCCGGAGGACGCGGCACCGATGCCGAGAACGGCGGAAATCCGTACCTCGATTACGATACGGTGAAGAAATGGGCCGACGAGTCGGCGGCGCGTGAGTGATCAGAGTTCTGTCGGTTCGGGCAAAAGACTAAACTCGCCAGAACTCACGATTCGCGTCTGATTCGGATCGGCGACGCCATGAACCGAAAGACGTCCATCGTGGAGGAGCCCGAGCACGCGCACACGGCCCATGCCTTCGACTTCTCCCGTCATGGAAAAAAAATGTTTCATCCAGAGCGAACTCAACTCGCGAATGCAGTTTTCGGAAATATCTTTTGGACTCGCGATCCACGCCTCGATCAAGGATTTCAAATCGGACGAAAGGATTTGAGCCAGCTGCGAAGCGGTGGGTGGTTTTAAGGCGATGTTCTTGAGAGAGGTGGTGGCGTAGGGGCCCGCAATTTCGGGTGCCGTTTCGACGTTGATGCCGATGCCGACCAAGAGAATGTCTTTGCGCAGTTCCGTAAGAATGCCGCCGATTTTTGCGAGCGTCTTTCCTTGAAGGCGATAGAGGTCGTTCGGCCATTTCACGAAGCACGACGAATCCCAACATCCCAGATTTTCCAGCGAACGAGCCGCCGCCATTCCGGTCAGTAGGCTCACGAAGGGCCAAGGTCGCGCGACACTCGGATCGATTCGAAAACCGAGACTGAGAAATAGGTTGCCCGCAGGCGAAACCCATTCGCGGTCCTGTCGACCTCGACCACGGCTTTGTTTTTCGGCGCGCACGGCGACGAAATCTTCACCGCTCTTAATGAGGCGTTCGCGCGCTTCGTCTTGTGTGCTTGCGCAGGATTCGATTTCCGTGAGGGTCCAGGAAGGACTCATGGCACCTTTAGGAAAGTTCGCCGTCGAGTTCCGACATAACTTCGGAAAGTTGGCGCTGAAGTTCGTCGCGGAGCCAGCCGTGGAAAGCGCGTTTCACTTCCTCGGCGACGACGCGGCGAAGGTCTTCGTTTGCGGGCGCCGCTCCCGAAGCGCTCGCGACGTTAGAAATTCCCGTGCGTTCCCGCAATGTGGAATGGATCTCATTCATCGCATCGTTTTGAAGCCGATCGAAATCCTCCACGTTGGCGTTCTGCCATGGAGCCGTAGCCGAGTCGGAATGATGGGCGCTCGTCGTAGATTCGGCGGAGATACGATGAGGATCGAGCACTTCAAAATCGAGATCACCGCCTTGAGGCATGGAAAGTTCCGTAGGCGAAGGGAAGTTCGGTTCTTGAAGAGAGGGCTCTTTCGTCATTTCGGAGTTCGCAGCGAAGGAGGTTTCCTCTTCGTAGGAACTCAGTTCTTCGGAACTCC
>JBDSDI010000057.1:0-14362 GCA_039920645.1 Bdellovibrionota bacterium
AGCTCCTGGCCCGCCAAGCTGAACTCCAGGACAAGATCGAAGCCGTCAACGGCTGGGAACTCGATACGACACTAGAGATCGCGATGGATGCGCTCCGCTGTCCTCCGGGCGATTCTCCCGTCACGAAACTTTCCGGTGGCGAACGTCGCCGCGTGGCTCTCTGCAAACTGCTTCTCTCTAAACCCGACATGCTGCTTTTGGACGAGCCTACCAACCACTTGGACGCCGAATCCGTTGCGTGGCTTGAGAAACATCTCAAGGAATATCCTGGTCTCGTGATCACGGTCACTCACGATCGCTACTTCCTCGACAACGTTTCTAAGTGGATTCTTGAAATCGACCGCGGACAAACTGTTCCTTTTGAGCAGAACTATTCCGGATGGCTCGGCGAAAAGAGCGAGCGCCTCTCTCACGAAGAGAAGCAGGAATCCAAACGTCAGAAGACCCTCACGCGCGAGCTCGAGTGGATCCGTCAGGGAGCTAAGGCTCGTCAGTCGAAAGGTAAGGCGCGCATCGCGGCTTACGAAAATCTCCTCAGCCAAGAGGGCTCGGAGAAGATGGAAGAACTGGAACTCTACATTTCGCCCGGTCCTCGTCTGGGCGGTGTGGTGATCGAGGCCGAGGGACTGTCGAAGTCCTACGGCGATAAAGTTCTTTTCGATAACCTCAATTTCAAGCTGCCTCCAGGCGGTATCGTCGGAGTGGTCGGAGCAAACGGAGCGGGTAAAACCACACTCTTCCGCATGATCATGGGTGTCGAAAAACCCGACTCGGGTTCGCTCAAGGTCGGCGATACTGTAAAACTCGGTTACGTCGATCAGAGTCGCGATGCTCTCAACGCCGATCGCACGATCTTCGAGGAAATTACGGGCGGCGAGCCTACGATTCGTCTCGGCAACAAGGAAGTCAACTCGCGCAACTACGTCGCGCGGTTCAATTTCTCCGGTAACGACCAGTCCAAAAAGGTTGGGATCCTCTCGGGCGGCGAGCGCAATCGCGTCCATCTGGCGAAGATGCTCCGCGAAGGTGCGAACGTCCTTCTCCTGGACGAACCCACGAACGACTTGGATGTGAACACGCTGCGTGCGCTCGAAGAAGCCCTCGAGAACTTTGCAGGCTGCGCCGTCGTCATCAGCCACGATCGCTGGTTCCTGGACCGTGTCGCGACGCATATTCTCGCATTTGAGGGCGACAGCAAAGTCGTTTGGTTCGAAGGCAACTTCGAAGCCTACACCGAAGACAAGCGCCGTCGTCTCGGTTCCGCGGCCGACGTTCCCAAGCGCATTCAGTACAAAAAACTCACGCGCTCCTAGGTGGTGGGCGTGGTGCTGATGTACTGGATGGCTTGAGAAACGAGCTTCTGATTGTGCCGCCTCAGGTGCGGCTCGATTGTAGCTTCTTTCAGTTCAGTGAGAGCGGTCAGCATGTCGATTTCTCTTCCG
This sequence comes from Bdellovibrionota bacterium, assembly GCA_039920645.1. Lineage (GTDB taxonomy): Bacteria > Bdellovibrionota > UBA2428 > UBA2428 > UBA2428 > CAMCVE01. Next base: position 1,443 of record JBDSDI010000057.1, read on the forward strand.
TTCAGATTCTCGCGCTTCATGACTTCGAAAACATCGACGGCCAGACACAAAGACCTAACGATCGGCGGCAGAGATTCGTTACGGATCTGCCGCGGATAGCCTTTGCTGTTGTAGAGCTCGTGATGGTTCAGGATCAACTGAAGCACCGAAGTGGGAACAGTCTTGAGCTTGGACGAAACCAGTTCGTGCGCGTGGGCGGGATGACGGCGTATTTCTTCCCACTCGAGGTTCGTGAGCGTACTGCGGTCCTGATAATATTTGATGACGACCACTTCGGGCAATTCGGAGAGGGGTGCGTCCATGAGTAGGATTCCCATCGAGAGATCGCGAAAGATCTTACGCGAGTCAAAGCCGTGAGCCATGGCGATCATAATGGCGATCGACGTGATGGCTGCGGCGTCCGTCATCACCATGATGTATTTCGACTGCTGGATAATATTTTCTCGCAGGTTCGCGACGTCGGGAGCGACGACTTCGATGATTTTTTGGGAAAGACTCTCCATCGCAGCGATGGTCTGGGCAGCATTTTCTTCGCTCGCGCTCGCTACGGACCTAAAGAGATCGTCGAGTTCCTTGCCGACGGTGTCGTTAAAAACCTGGATCTCCGGAGGCGCTGTCTGCTGGCTCGAAAGGGGAGGCACTGGAATGTCTCCTCCGATGTTTATGAAAAGTTTTTGATTGCTATGTTTCCTAAAAACGCTTTCCCGACTCTCGTCCCAAACATCACCCGCGCAGACATACCGTACGAAACGCTCCGCTCGCGGAAGATGGATGTAGATATCGGAAGGCACGGACTGGCCGACGGTGGGATACTCCTCGTCGTTGAGAAGCCGAAAATCCGCAGGCGACTTCGAGGTCATGCCTCATTCTACGATCAGGCAGGGCAAGAAACAAGTCAGGGGGTTTCTTCGACTTCTTTGAGGACGCGTTTGCGCTCTTTAATAGAGCGTTTGGCGTTTTGGATCTGCTGGGGGCTCATGAAGGGGGTGACGACGGGGTCGGGCGCAAGCACCTTGGCGTCACGCACCATCTGGATGCTCTTTTCGTCGATATCGAATCCGGCCCAAATGAACAAACTGTGCACCGGGTGCAAAAGCGTCACAAAGAACTTTTGCTGGGCGCTTTGATTGATATAGCTGTGAAAGCGCTGCTCGAGGGTTCCCTGAGAAACGCGCAGCTGGCCCAGCAGCACAAAAAAGAAAAAAACCGCCCATATCTTGAGGGCTTCCATGCAGAACCTAAAGATCCAGGGAGAACTTCTCAGACGTAGTTTCCCTTACGGATCTTCTCGACGAGGATTTTTTCGATCATCGTCGGATCGCGAGGGTCGACCGAGAAGTAGGCCTGTTGCTCACAACGACGCTTTTCTTTGACGAGCCAGCGAAGAATGTCCGCGAGCTTCTTGTTCTTTTTGTCCGCGAAGAACGGATCGTTCTTCAGAGCGTCTGCGGCCTTCTTGAGAGAGCGGGCCTCGCCGACGTCTTTTTCTTTAACGGGATAGTCGTTGAGGTCGTACTTCTTGATGTCTTCCGGCAAGACGCCAAGGAAGTGGATATCGGGTGCCGAATAATCCGAGTTACGGATAAGACTCGCGGCCGAACCCGCCTTGAGCGTGCGGTAGATGTTCTGGATGGTGTACGCGTCCAAGTCGCCGAAGAAGAACATCGGGACATCGAGTTCCTTTTGGATGAGCTTGCACCAGGAGCGAACGGCGTTCGAAGGAACGCCCCCGGAGCCGATGACGATATTATTGTAGCGCTTGGTGAAACCGTTGGCGACGAGCGTATTCGCGGTACCTTCAGACTCGACGACCATACAAAATTCGATTTTCTTTTTGGCGCGAAGCTTCAAGTTCTGAGGACGGTTCTTCGGTTGGAAAGGCGAGGTGCCAAGCATGCTGAGGTCGATGGTCGCTTTTTCGCCGTTAGGAAGGGTTTCCTCGACGATCAAATACTGCGAGTAGGTCTGACCGCCTCGATCGTTGGCGTAGCAGTTGAGATCCTCGCGATAGACTTCAAGCATTTCACCTATGAAGTCGACGATCTCGTCGCTTTCGGCCTGATCTTCAAAATCGAGAGGCTTGTAGAGAGCGTCTTTCTTACACATACCTTTGGCCATGTAGTAAAGCTCGCGCTTCGTGTTGACGGCGCCGACTTCGATGTTGCGAAGTAAGATCTCCATGAAGAAAACCGATCGCGACATCTTTTGGACGGACGACACGTTCAGCTCGGAACGGACCTTTTTGTCACCCGGAGTAAGGTACCCGACTTTAGGATTGTAGAAGGAATTGTCGAGCGAGCATTTCGTCGCTTCGAGGACCGGGCGACGTGCTTTTTCGAGATCGGCGAGCATTCCGAGGCAAGTCTGCTTGGCGAGATTCGTGATTTCGGAGCCCGAGGTCAGGCGCTTCTTTTTTTCTACGGTTTTTTCAGCCATTTTCTTCTCCTACGGCTTAAGCCTGAGGCTTAAGCGTCTGCATCCGAATCGTCGTCTTCGGATTTTTCGAATTCATCTTCGTCGTACTGATCAAGTTTTTTGACCATCTCTTTTTGCTTGGTCGTTGCGTGTGCGAGTGCGTCTTCGGCGGCCGCTTCGTCGCGTCCGAGGATCTTAAGAAGTCCCTCGGAGGCCTTGTCGAGGCGACTCCGCGGAGCGCCGGTAATACGGCCAATGCCTTCGATGAGAATCGGGCCGAACTGTTCGATGTGCGAGCGTTTCTTCTCAAGATCGAACTCGCGTTTTTCTTTGTTTACGAAACGTGCGAGACGCTGACCCGCTTGCATGAGGGCCAAACGAAGTTCTGCAACGAGTTCGTCGCTCGCGTCGATCGTTTCTTTCGAAGCGTTCTTGAATTTAATAAAAGGTGAAACCACGCTGACGGCGATGACATAAGGTCCAGTCGGAATCGAGCGTTTCGGTTGGTTGAGTCCATAAGACTTCCAGTTGATGCTCTCGATGGATTTTAGAATCGCGCAAGCGCCCTTGTCGAACTGGAGGGGAACGCGGTTCGCGAAACGCAGCACTTCGACGGGATCGTCGGCTTCGTTCTTGGAGTTTTTGAGACGTGCGATCGCGACTTCGACCGCGACGGGTTTGGCGTCGCAGATGGTGGGTTTACGCGAAAGAACCGAGAAAAAATCGACCTCGCCGAGACGACGGATGCTCTTGGAGAGAGCGTCTTCGCCGATCGAGAGCACGGAGCGGGTCGAGGGAGCCATGAGTTTCGCCTCTTGAATCGCGGCAAAAACCGCTTTCATTTCGGTTTGGCTCAGGGAGCTCACGGGTTCTTTCAGCCAGGCTTTTTTGAGACCGAGCTTTGCAAGATCGGTGAAGGTCGCTTCGTTGACACGCGAGAAGCCCGTCTTCAGAAAAGTCGCGAGAGTCGCTTTCCCGAAAAGCGTTCCGTGAGCGAGGAATTCGCCGAGTTTCATCGTATGTGGATGGGGAGCGACGGGCTCAGGAATTTGAATGAGCTCGTCGGATACGCGCTCAAGAGTGACGGGCTCCTCGTCGTTAATCTTGTAGACAAGCTTGAGATGCGGATTCACAAGGCTTGTGCCTTGGAGGTACGTGAGAATTCCTGCGTCGCCGTTGAGTTGCATGCGTCCATCGAAGATGAATTCGCAGCTCACACCGTGGTCGCGATCCCAGTTGATATTGGATTTTTCTTTGAGAATGCCGACGTTCTTTTTGATGTCGACTTCGATCTCACATTTGAACGCCTGCTTCATTTTCGCGGTCTTGGTGATGACCCGTGCTCCGTGAGCGTTGGTGATCTGCGCCCACGTCGTAGCTGCGGAAATACCGATACCTTGCTGACCGCGGGAGCAGCGTCCGCGCCCGAATTTGGAGCTGGCGAGGTATTCGCCGTAAACATGGGGCACATCTTCAGCTGAGAGACCGGGTCCGTTATCCACGACTTTGACCCGAATTTGGTCCATATTCTTCTGCGATCCCGCGGCGACTTTTTCAATTTCAATATGAATTTCCGGAAGAATTTCAGCATCTTCACAGGCATCTAGGGAGTTATCGACCGCCTCTTTAAGGGTGGTCAAAACCGCCTTAGTTCCAGATGAAAAACCCACCTGTTGGAGGTTTTTTGAGAAGTATTCGGCTGTCGAGCTGGAGGTAATTTTCGAAGTCACTTCAAAAGTAATATAAGAAATTCGCAAGTTTGGGAACCTGTGATCGTGAAAGGACGATTGACCCGAAGCGCCATAATCGCGTAGAAACAGCGCCAAATGGCGTCGGTGCGGAGCCTCGGGCTCAACGAAATCTTCTTTAGTATTCAGGGTGAATCGACTCAAGCAGGTCGCCCGACGACCTTCGTTCGCCTCATGGGTTGTCCGCTCCGCTGCAAATATTGCGACACCGAATATGCCTTCTTTGAAGGAAAGCGTTGGAGCTTCGACGACGTTTTTCGCGAAATCGAGAAATATCCGACCAAACTCATCGAAGTGACGGGGGGTGAACCTCTCGCCCAACCGAATTCGATCGCGTTCATGAACGAACTCGTCGAACGCGGTTACGAAGTGATGATCGAGACGAGCGGCGCTTTCCCGATAGAGGAAGTCCACAGTCAAGTTCGCATCATTCTCGATATTAAGACACCCGGATCCGGCGAGCTTGGTCGCATGCGCTGGGAAAACCTGAAAGCTCTCAAGAACGGTTACGACGAAGTGAAATTCGTCGTAACGTCGAAAGCGGACTTCGATTTCGCGGCGACGACATCGAAGGAACACCATCTCTTCGAGCGCGTCGCAGTCTTGATGTCTCCGTCCTTCAAAGACGTCACGAATCTTCAGCTTGCGAATTGGGTCCTCGAGAGCGGCCTTCCTTTCCGCATGCAGCTTCAGATGCACAAGTACATCTGGGAGCCCGAGAAGAGAGGCGTCTGATGTTCAAGGCACGCCTTTGCACCAAATTTCATTTCGAGTCGGCGCATTTCATGCCCAACTATCCTGAAGGCCACCCGAACCGCGCCTTCCATGGCCACTCCTTCACCGGCGAGGTCGTGATCGAAGCACCTGTGGACCTGAGTACCGGCATGGTCATGGAACACGAAACGCTCGATCGACGCGTCAAAGAGATCGTTGGGCTTCTAGACCACCGTCTTCTGAACGATGTGCCCGGCCTTGAACTTCCTACCAGCGAGTTCATTACGAAATGGATTTTCGAAAGACTGAAACCGAACGTGAGAGGACTTAAGGAAGTGAGTCTCGCGCGCGAAACGGTGGGCATCAAGGTCACGTACTCCGAGGAAATGCAATGAGCTCGGTCTACACCGAACGCCAACCCCGCCCGGTGCTCGTCATCCTTTCGGGCGGTCAAGATTCCGCGACCTGTCTTTACTGGGCCAAGAAACAGTTCCTGGGACCTCTGCACGCCATCACCTTCGACTACGGCCAGCGCCATCGTGTCGAACTCGAGTGCGCCGCCACGCTCGCCGCTGACGCGGGCGCAACGCACGTGCTCATTCCCGTAAACTCGCTCTCCGCCCTTTCTTCGAACGCCCTCACGGATTCGAGCGTCGCCGTCGCGGGGAATACCGGCATGAATGGATTACCTTCCACTTTCGTGCCGGGCCGCAATGCGCTCTTTTTGACCCTCGCCGCCGCTTACGCCGTTCCCAAGGGCATCAAAGATCTCGTGATCGGTGCCTGCCAGATGGATGCGGCGGGATATCCGGACTGCCGCGATGGATTCATGAAAAGCATGCAACATGCGCTGAGCATGGCGATGGAATCTCCCGTAAATATCCACACGCCACTCATGTATCTTACGAAGGACCAGACTTTCCGCCTTGCCGAAAAACTCGGCGTGCTCGAGAAAGTCGTTACAGGAACCCACACGTGTTACGAAGGAAATCATAGCGACCTCCACACGTGGGGCTATGGCTGCGGCAAATGCCCGGCTTGCGACCTGCGTCGCAAGGGCTACGAGGATTTTCTTGAACGCTCCGCAGCCACCCGATAGAGAGAAAACATGGCAAACGCTGAAGGACTCAGAATCGAATTCCTCGACCCCTCGAATATCAAGACGGGTATTCTCGAATGCTTCCCCTACGAAGGTCCGAAGCAGCAGATCGTGTACGAGACCGAAGAATTCTCCGCGGTTTGTCCTTTCTCCGGACTTCCGGACATTGCTTACGTGCGCATCGAGTACACCCCTGCCCAACATATCGTCGAGCTGAAATCGCTCAAATACTACTTCGTCAGCTTCCGTAGCGTCGGCATCTATCAAGAGCATGCTACCGCGCGCATCTTCGAAGATCTTAAGAACACGCTGAAGCCCGCGGCCCTGTCGGTCTCCATGACCTACAACACGCGCGGCGGCATCGACGCTACGACGACATGTTCTCTCTGAGGAAATTCTCCTCGGCTCCGACCGCGCTCTGGATCTTTCTTCTCACGCTCGTTGCCGTTTCCTATCAATTCTTCGCGGTCGGACTCGGCGGCGATTCTCCCCTCTATGCGGGCGTCGCAAGACATATGTTCGAGAGCGGCGATTTCTGGCACATGTATTCGGGCCTTCCCGAATTCCAACCGTTTGCCGAGCATCCGCATTTGGGTTTCTGGATCACCGCGGTTTTTTTTAAGGTATTCGGTGTTCACGATTGGAGTTATCGCGCGGTCGGACAGATTTTTTACTTCGGGAGCCTGGGCCTGACGTGGAGAATCGTAGCGCGCAATCTGGGGCGTGAACGCGCGAATGTGGCAGTACTGCTGCTATGGACGTGGCCGCTTTTTTCGAAGTATTTCGCCAATGCGTATCTCGACGCGGGGTTCATCTTCTTCTCCCTTTTGGCTATCGAGCTTTGCTTGTCGGGAGTCGCGCTTGCGCCCTTCCTCGGCGGAATCGCTTTAGGCGTCGCTCTTCTTTATAAGGGCACGGTCGGCATGGCGCTCGGCCCTATATTTCTCGTCGGGCTTTTCGGGCGGTTTCGGATGCGGGACTTTGCGTGTCTCGTCGGGGGAGCGCTTTTCCCTCCGCTCATCTACGTCGCGTTGCTTTCGCGCGCGGGTTATCCTGAATTTATCACGCAGTATCTCGTTTCTGTTTCGCGACGGGGTTCGGCGATTTCCCTCCGTTATTTCTTCGAAGTACGGCCTTACATTTCGATTTTCGAGGCAACCTTCGGCCTCGTTGTGATCGTGCCGTTACTGGCGTTGTGGAAACGTAGCCGACTCCGCGACCTCTCTCCGTTCGCGTATGCGTGGGTCGGAATTTTCGCCGTTGCCTATGTCGCAACCGGCAGACGGGGCGCCCAGTATTGGGCGACGCTGATGCCCTGTCTGGCGTGGATCTTTGCGGCTTGCCTCCCCGAGAAGGCAGATCTTGCGTGGAGCGAAAAGCTCCGGGGCTTCAGTTTTCTTCTCGCTCTCGTGCTCATCCCGCTCTCGCAGCTCTGGCCGCGGCCGTTGCGCTGGAAACCTGATGCGTTCATGGAATCGCTCCGCGAAACTCAGTTGCGCGAAAATAACGATATGGTGTGGATTGATACCGGAGAGAAGATCGTTGAAGATTTCAGCAATACGGGGCGTTTGCTTTGGTATTCCCGGATTCCCGAAGCACGTTACATTCAACCGGGCGACGATCTTCCCGTGGCCGAGGCCAAAGCCGCGTTCGTGCTGATGCGGTCTGAGTCTAATGAGCGAGATCTGGAGCGCAGAAATATGGATCTTACGAAGTTCGGATGGTGCCTCGAATTTCTCTCCGACGATTCACGAGTCTCTCACTGGAGCGCGTGTCCCCAGACTCCGTAGCGATCAGGTCTCGCTTTCGAGTTTTTCAACGGCGGCGACCGCACCCAAGAGACACGCGTAGACGCTTTGACCGGGGAAACTCGTGTCGCCGATTTGGTAGAGACCCGCAAGCCGACTGCGCTGCGGGGCAGGATCGAGGAGCGTGTTGTCGCGAGTCATGGGAAGACCTCCCACGTGACCGGCTCGACGGTGGGTGTAGCGCTCGAAGCTACGGGGAGTTCCAAATTCCACATGTGCGAAACTATCGCGGCTGCGTTCGCTCCAGGATTCGAGATGTTCTAAGAGCCGCGCGCCTCGTTCGTCTTTGAGATGCTGGTATTGGGTTTTGTCCAGGGACTGCCAGATCTTTACGCGCGTGTGAGTGCTGATCGTCACGACCCGATAGGCTTCGGGCGCTCGAGAGAGATCGTTGCGCGCCGAAAACGACAGGTAGGCATCGTTACCCTCGTGGCCGGGTCCTTCCGCAAGTTTTGAATGGACGTTGAACGCGTCGGCCGGCCATGCGTCGTCGTCGTTCAGAGCGACATAGGCCGTGCACGCCCCCCAGATTTCGCCCTCGTGGTTCTCCCATTCCGATTCGCGCGATACAAATGCTGATTCGGGTGCGATCAGAGCGGTGTCGAAACGCGTCAGTCCCGAGACGACGGCGCGGAACGGCCCCGACTGCGTTGGAGTAGCATCCCCGCGCCGAGAACGTATCCAGAAACCGTGTCCGTCTTTCGAAATTTCGAGAACACGCTCATTGAGCGAGACGCGAGCTAGTGGATTTTTCATCAAAGCGCGCAACGCGGGTTCCATGAGACCTCTCATGCCGCCCGGAAGAGTTCCGGCGCCGAGCGGATAGAAAGACAGGGCGAGGGCAGCCCATGGAGTGTAAATTTTTTCAGGTGCGCACTGGACCGTGATGAGCAGATTCATCGTCATCCACTCGGTCAGTTTTTGCGAGCGAGGTCGTGCGTCGAGCCACGTTTCGAAGTCGAAGTGGCCGCATGCAAGCAAAGACGCTGCGACTCCGGGCACTCGGGGCAGCAGTCGCAGGTTGCGGCGAAGATCTCCGAAAGTCTGGATGGGAAAATGGGGTCTCGCTTCGACCAAGGACTTGAGACCGGCCGCAAGACGTGCGAGATGTCCGAGATCCTCGTCAATAAAGCGCGAGTCTTCGGGGAATGCTTTTTTTAAATCGCGCAGCCACTCATCGACAGTGCGTGTGGAAAGCGAGAAAGCGGATTCGGCCCGACGCAATTTAAAAAAAATCCGCGGCATACGTCGAAATGGACTGAGCTCCACTCCCCACTGTCCGAGACGATCCGCGAGCCAAGTTCCGGATGAGAGTCCATCGAGGACCGTCGCGCCAACGTCGAACTGAAGCGATCCGATCGGAGAGCTGCGCCGAAACCACGAAGCGCAGCCTCCGGGAAGGGAGTGGGCCTCGAAGAGATGCAGGTTCTCCTCGCGCGATACGAGTTCGAGAGCAGCGGCCAGCCCGGACGCCCCCGCTCCCAAAATCGCAACGGGAAGAGGCGACGTCATGGCGTTTCGGTTTCTTCTTCGAGAGGGGACATGAGCTTCTTCTAGAACCCTTTCCTAGTTTTGGAAACGGACTTGCAAGTTACGCTGAAGGCCGCGAGGATCCTCCGACATGGCGGGACGAAATCGAAAAGCTTTGGTGTGGTTGCGCAACGACCTCCGACTTCGCGACAATCCCGCGCTGAATTTTGCCGCCGAGACCTACGACGAGGTCTACGTCTGCTATCTTTATGCGCCGTCTGAAGAAGGCGAATGGGCGCAGGGGGGCGCTTCTCGGTGGTGGCTTCATCACAGTCTTGCTTCACTCTCCCATGACATCGAGGAGCACGGTGGAAGGCTCGGGCTCTTTACGACGGGCTCGTCGCTCAAGACCCTGCGCGAACTCGTCGCAAAACATGAGCTCTCGGGAGTCTTCTGGAACCGGCGCTACGAGCGACACGCCTGCGCGCGCGACGAGATCATTAAGAAAACTTTGGGTGATTCCGGATTGGAAGTGAAAAGCTTCAATGCTCAACTTCTTTGGGAGCCGTGGGAGATCACGACCGGCGAAGGCAAACCGTATCAGGTCTACACGCCTTTTTGGAACAAAGTCTCGGCTCTCGACGAGCCCGCTCGCCCGCGCCCTCTGTCGGAAAAAATCCGCTGGGCTCGCATGGACGGACTGAAGCTCACGTCGCTCGAGCTCTTGCCGAAGATCGCTTGGACCCAAGGATTTTCCGATCGTTTCCGTCCCGGCGAGGCGGGTGCGCACCTCAGTCTCAAAAAATTTGTTCACGACGCGCTCGACACTTACAAAGTGGGACGCGACGAACCCGCTCTCTCGGCGACTTCGACGCTATCTGCTCCGCTGCATTTCGGAGAAGTGAGCGTGCGTGAACTATGGCACGCCGTCCGTGCTCGGGAAGAAAAAACTTCTAAGGTCACCGGTGTCGCGGAAAGCCGTCTGACTTATCGCAAAGAGCTCGTTTGGCGAGAATTCGCCTACCATCTTCTTTTTCATTTCCCGCAGACGTCGACGGAGCCGCTCCGCGAGAGCTTCGAAAATTTTCCTTGGAGGAAAGCGCCGAAGGAACTCGAAGCCTGGCAAAAGGGCCTGACCGGATATCCCATCGTCGACGCGGGCCTGCGCGAGCTGTGGCATACGGGGTTCATGCACAATCGCGTGCGCATGATCGTTGCTTCGTTCCTCGTGAAAGATCTTCGCATCTCATGGTTGGAGGGCGCGAAGTGGTTCTGGGATACGCTCGTCGACGCTGACCTCGCAAGCAATACGCTCGGCTGGCAATGGGCCGGAGGCTGCGGCGCGGATGCAGCTCCCTACTTCCGCGTTTTCAATCCCACGCTTCAGGGCGAAAAATTCGATGAAGACGGGGCTTACGTAAAACGTTGGGTTCCCGAGTTGGCCTTAGTCCCTGCGACGTGGATCCATAAGCCTTGGGAGGCCTCGGTCGAAGTGTTGTCCAGGGCCGGTGTTACGCTCGGAAAAAACTATCCGAAGCCGATGGTCGATCACAAAAAAGCGCGCGACGCCGCTCTCGCGGCACTCGCTGAAATGAAGGCGCGAACATCCGCTAAGGCGTGACGGGAACGAGATCGGCCGTCTCGTTCACCCATTTGAAAATCGATTCTTCGTCGTCCGCTTTAATCCCGGTGAGCCACTGTCGCTGGGGATAGAGGACGGCTGCGACGCCCTCATGGCAAAAACCCAGACATCCGCTCTTTGTTACGGAGATGCGATTCTGCCAGGCAGGATCGGTCTTCGAGCGATTCTTCAGATTTTTGAAGATATCCAAAGCTCCCGCTGCGTCGCAACTTTCGCCCACGTCGCGGTGATGCGTGCAGACGAAAAGCTGAGCGAGGATCGGTTTGTCGCGCGTTTGCATGAGCTTCGATTTTATCCCGTAAAGATGCCGAGTGTCTCGGCGAATTCAAGCCAACGATGGTTGAGGTCGACAAGGCGAGCAGGTCCCATCACGTCGGCAATCGGAGCGGACATAATGCGCCCGTTACGGTAGACGACGGCCTTGTGCCATTCGCCCGCTAAGGCGAGTTTGGCAGCCGTGACGCCCATTCCTAGAGTGAGGAAGCGGTCAGTGGTTGTGGGGACGCGAGCGCGTTGAAGATGTCCGAGGACGACGTAGCGCGACTCCCAATCCATCGATTCTTCGATCCAGCGGGCGAGTCGTTCGGCGATGCCGCCGTAGCGTTCGGCCTGAGGACTGCCCTTCACGCGATGAGCGACGAGCACGTCTTCGCCGGCGGCGTGGGCCCCTTCGGAAACCACGATGAGAAGACCGCGTTGAGTTTTTTGTTTTTCGCGCAGGAATTCGAGAAGCTTCGGTTTGGAGAAGGGTTTTTCGGGAAGAAGGATCACGTCCGAAAAAGACGCGAGTCCGCCGCCGAGCGCGATCCATCCGGCCGTGCGGCCCATCACCTCGACGAGAATCACACGTTTGTGAGCGTTGGCCGTCGCGCGGAGGGCGTCGACCGCTTCGGAGACGACCGAGCAGGCCGTATCATAGCCGAAGGTAATTTCGGTTCCGGAAAGATCGTTGTCGATCGTCTTCGGTACGCCGATGAGCGGCACCTTGTCGCGGAACTTGGAAAGTCCGGCAAACGTGCCGTCGCCGCCGGCCGCGATGAGTCCTTCGACGCCGAGTTTTGCGAACTTCGCGAGAAATTCCTCTTCGCGACCGTCGGTGCCCATCTTGTTGGAGGTGCCTAACAAAGTTCCCGCTTCGCAGTGAATATTTTTCACGCGCTCTTCGGTCACGTCGAGGTACTTTTCGTTGAAGACGCCTTCGAAGCCGTCCTGAATACCTACGATTTGGTAGTTCTGTTTGAGCAAGGTGATGCTCACCGCTTCGATAATGCCGTTGAGTCCCGGGGCATCGCCGCCGCCGGTCAGGAGCGCGATTTTCTTTTTCATAGGGATGTGTAGGCCTCCAGAAATCTTTGGATCTGGGTTTCGGAGTCGCCCGTATAGCCCACGCTGATGCGCAGGAGACCCGGCGTCAATGACATTTTCTTCTGATCGGCTTCGGGAATCTCGCTTGATGTGCTGACGGCCGGACAGCTGATCAACGTGCGCGAGAAGCCGAGTGAAACGGCATACAGTCCGAATTTGTTGTCTTGGAGTTTGCGCGAGAGTTTCAGCGCGCGCTCTGGACTTCCGAGATCCACGGTCAGCATGCCTCCAAATCCGAATTCGCTTTCGAAAAGTTCTTTGGCGCGTGAATGATGGCGGTGAGAGGGGAGTCCCGGATAGACGACGGCGATACCCGCTTTCTCGAGGGCGGTGGCAAGCGAAAGGGCGCGATCAGAATGTGCCCTCATACGGATATGGAGATGATCGAGGCGCAGGTACAGCTCATGCGCGACGCGTGCGTCAAGCACGGGTCCCGTGAGCATCACAGGTCCGTGGTTGACGTCGATGAGGCTGTCGATGAAAGCCTGGGTGGAGCAGATGGCCCCCGCGATGAGGTCGCTCGATCCCGAGATGAATTTTGTGCATGAATGAATAACCACGTCGACGCCCCAGTCGGAGGGCGCGGCCAAAAGAGGTGCGAAGGTGTTATCAACAACGATTTTAATGTGGGGGTGATTTTTCTTGAAGGCCTGGAGGGC
>JBDSDI010000058.1:0-5675 GCA_039920645.1 Bdellovibrionota bacterium
GTTCCTTCGCACGCACCCCCAAAGCCTCGATCATCAGCTTGCGAGCGTCTTGATAGAGCCGAGGCGCGATCGAAACGAGATGAGTGTGCAGTTCGGTGTCGGTCGGAGTGATCACCAGCGGTGCCTGACCGGGTCGGGCGTACTTGTTGTTTTGGATCTTATCGAAGAGACAGACCTGCGCGATAATGAGGCGATCCAGAGGGCTGTCCTCTCCCAGGTTCGGGAAGACTTCGCGCATTTTCTCGCGCAACGCTAGCACTCCGAAAAGATCGCCTATACCCGCCGAACTCGCGCCTTTGCGGGCGGCCATGACGTAAAGGGTCGTGTTGAAGAACTCGATAAAATTGGGCGAGTCCCGATAAGGCGACTTGCAGGAATCCGGCAACGTGATGTCATTGATGCGGCTTTCGAAGTAACGGCTCTCGAAGGCCGCGTCCTCTTGGGCAAAGGTCACGACGCTACCCGCGAATAACGCGCAGCACACTACTCGCTGAAGCTTCAGGAATCTCTCTGTGTTCATAAGGGGACCTCTCATTGAAGACCTCGGCAATCCGATGTATCCCTGTGCAAGTATATGTCGCGAAAGAATCCATTCAAAGGTGCCATCATCTTGACGGTTATTGCCGTCGCCGCCGTGGGACTTTATTTCGTCCTAAAGCCCGTTTTCGAGAAGTCTGAGTCCTCCGTGGACAACGCCACGCTTCTTTTCGGAGGCTTGGGACGGGACGAAATCTACGAAATCCGTATTCACAATCCGTCGTCCGACTTCGTCGTGAAGAAAAGCGCCGACCGCGTCGGCTCCTGGGCGGTTTCGCCCACTGTCTTGCCGGAAGGACAAAGCATCGCGCCGAATTACGACGCCGACGCCGGTTCCGTAAACGGCATCATCTCCACGATCCTCGCGGCCCGCAAAGAACAAAGCATCGCGAACGTCAAAGCCGGCGACGTCGGACTCTCGCCCGCAGTCTACGAACTGCGCATCCAACACGGTACGAACCAAACAAAAACGCTGCTGCTTGGCTACGACACCCCCGTCGACTATCTCGTCTACGCTCAGTGGAGCGACAAGCCCGAGATCTTCCTCACCTCGCGCTCGCTGCGTTTTGGAATCGACAAGAAGACCGCCGAGCTTCGCGACAAGTCGATCTTCAATCTCAAACTCGCCGATCTCAAAGAAATCAAGATCGAAGGCTACGCCGCCGGAGCTTTCAAGACGCTGAAGAACCTGCACTTCACCAAAAACGAAAAAGGCGGATGGATCGCCACCACGACCAAACCGGTTGCCGTTAAAAATGAGGAACTCGAAAACTTCCTCGAGATGCTCAACAAAACGAGCGCGAAAGATTTCGCCTCGCAAAAAGTCGAAGACCGCGAAAAGTTCGGTTTCAAAAAACCCGCGCTCGAACTGACGCTCGTGCCGAATGGAAGCGACGCTAAACCCGTCGTCTGGAAACTCGCGCAAAGTAGCGAAACCGTCGCAGGCGTCAAAAAGACCAAATACTATCTTGCCGAATCGAACTCCGACACGACCTTTGAGGTCACCTCGACCTTTCGTGACGGATTCGAAGTTGACCTCATGAAATTCCGTGACGCGATCGTAACCGACATCCCCACAGGCGACGTCACCGAGATCGCGATCCAAGGAGCCAAGGGACCGAACCTGACTCTCAGCAAGCAGGGTAAAACCTGGAAAATTAAAACTGCCGAGGGTGAAGCGATCGCCAAAGATGAAAAAGTTTCCGAAATCCTCGCCAAACTTTCACAGCTGCGCGCGATCCAATACTACGACGACGGAAACATGCGCTCGCTCGGTCTCGACAAGCCTCTACGCATCGTTGAGATCACGACCAAAAAAGGAAGCGAGTCCTCCTTAAAGACGCTCTTCTTCGGCAAAGCTCTCGAGCCTGCCGTCCACGCCGTGAACATCGAAGGGCTCGGCTCGCCCGCTTCCGTTAAACTCGACGTCGAGAATCTTCTTCCGACGGATATCGAGGCCTATCGGGTCGATGCCCCGAAGGCACCCAGCTCCACGCCTCCAGAGGCAAAGAAAGGAAAAAAAGTGAAACTCGAACCCACCACTAGCTCCCCCAAGGAAATCCGTAAACTCCCCGCTCCCATCGTGAAGGCAGGTCACCGTTACACGGCGGTCATGAAGCTCTCCGACGGCAAAGAACTCGACATCGAATTCGCGGCTGACAAAGCCCCGTACACCGTTTCGAACTTCCTGAACCTCGCCCGCAATAAGTTCTACGACGGCGTCGTCTTCCACCGCGTGATCCGCGATTTCGTGATCCAAGGTGGCGACCCTACCGGAACCGGTACCGGCGGTCCCGGCTACAAGTTCGATAACGAAGACAATGATCTCAAGCATGTGCGCGGCTCTCTCTCGATGGCTCACGCAGGTCGCAACACGAACGGCTCACAGTTCTTCATCGTTCTCCAGCCCCAAGCTCACCTGAATGGTCTGCACACGGTCTTCGGGAAAATCACGAAGGGCGAAGAGCTCCTCGACAATATTCCCCAAGGCACCAAGATGACGACCGTCGAAGTCTTCGAAGAGGCGCTCTAGTCGATTCAATGCTCATTATCGAACGCGGTTTCGTTACTCTTCTTTGGGTCAGCAATTCGTTGCTGGCCCTTGTTTACGTCAGCGCCTGGGGTCAAAGCCGGCTTGGCGGAGTCCAACCGCATATCGTCGGCGCAAGCGTGGCAACATTGCTTGCCCTCTTCGCTCAGATTTCCACGCTCTTCTATTTCATCGGCAGCGGCCGCTGGATCAAGGACCAGGCCGACCAGTGGGTCACGCGCGACAAAGCACGCGCCTTCCGTATCTGGGAAATTTATCAAAAGGCTAACAAGCTCAAAGCCGGCCCGATGCCGTTCGCGACCTTAGGAATTTTTTTCGGTCTCTTTAGTTTCATTCTCGGCGGCGCTCTTCAGGTCGGCGCGATTCCCTTGTGGGTCCATGTCACACTGGCGAGTCTACTTCTGTTCAACAATCTCATCGGTCACTATTTCACGCTGCGCGCTCTCAAGAAGAACGTCGTCTTCCTCGATATGACGACGCACGAGATAGAGATTGACTCTCCCGCTTAAGTCTCTAATCATACGAGTCTTATGGCGGATCCTACCGAGAAACAACCCGAGAACGTAGCCGGCAAATGGTTCGTCGACGTGAACTGCATCGACTGCGACGTCTGCCGCGAAACCGCCCCGAATAATTTTACTCAGCAAAAAGCCAAAGGCTACAGCTACGTCTACAAACAGCCCACTAGCCCCGAAGAACTCGCCCAGTGCGATGAGGCCAAGGAATCCTGTCCTGTAGAAGCGATCGGCAATGACGGCGAGTAAATCGTCCTGGGTCGTAGCGACAGACTTCGACGGCACCATCACACGTCTCGACGTGGGCAACGAAATCCATAAATCCCTCAAACCCGATGACTTCGTAGCCCTTCAAGGCGCTTACCGCCGCGGCGAGCTCGGTTTGAAAGACCTCCAAAAAGGCATGTGGGAAAACTTCGCCATGAGCGAAGCCGACTTCAAAAAACGCGCTCGCGATTTTGGAACGCTTCGGGATGGTGCGAACGACTTCCTCGAATACTGCGTCGACCAGAAAATACCCGTCTACGTCGCCAGCTGCGGTATCCGCACCTATATCGAAACGGTCCTCGATGCTCTGCTGACTCCCAAAGCGCGCGCTTCGATTCTTGGTATCCAGTGCAACAACGCCGTCTTCTCCGGAGACAAGCTCTCCCAGTTCATTCCTCCACCGTCTTCTCCTGACTCTCCTTACCCGCTCGACAAGGGTGCGTGGATCCAAGATATTCGCCGCGACCAACATCCCGATGCCAAGATACTTGGCATCGGTAACGGAACGAGCGACCGCAGTTTCGCGGGACAAGTCGACCGCCTCGCTGCAACCGAAGCACTGGCACGCTGGTGCGAAACTCAAAAAATTCCTTTCTTCGCTTTTGAAAGCTTCCAAGAAATTCTGAAGGCCGGACTTTTCAGATGAAGCACTGGACGCTTCTCGGCGCGCTGCTTCTCTCGAGCGCCGCTCACGCTGCGGTCTATACGCAAGAATCACTTCCGAATCTCGTCAGGAAGGCGGTGATCTGGCAAGCGCTGCTCTCGGAGAACCAAATCCACACGAGCCTGGTAGGAGTCTCCGAAGGATCGTTGCTGATCGAAGTGCAAGTCGAGACCCGCAACAACTTCAATCTTTACCGCGAGCATCTCGCCTTTAGCGCTGATGCCGACGCCGCGCTCGGCACCGATCGCAAGTGGAAGCTCTCGACTGTCAAAGAGCCCGAAAGTTTTCAGTTCATCGACCCCATCACGAAAAAACTCAAAGAAGGTTATCGCGGTCAGTCGGTTTTCTTGGTCCGTGCCGAAGTTCCCCCGGGCGGTGTCCGTTCCCTGGGCAGCGACCACAAATTTCCGCTCCTCGTCGATTTCCAGGCCTGCAACGCGGAACTTTGTCTCTTACCCGCGACTCTCAGAATCGATATTCCCCTCGCTCGCTCGTTGAAGAGTTCTTTTTCCAAAGCTGTCCCCGAGGATCAAGGTTTCGTAGAACGCTGGGCGACCATGCTACGCAGACTCCTCGACAAAGACACTTTTTCCGTCACGAGTTTCCTACTGCTCTTCGTCGCGGGCCTGGTGACCTCCTTCACTCCCTGCGTTTACCCGCTCTATCCGATCACCCTCGGAATCTTCTCGCGCTGGGCTTCGCATAAATCCGCACGCACCTTGGAACTCGCCGTTGCCTACTGCGTGGGAATGACTCTTTCCTACGCGGCCATTGGACTTTTGACCGCCGCAAGCGGCGCGCTCTTTGGAAGTCTCACTCAAAATCCTGTATTCCTACTCGGTGTCGGTGGCGTTATCCTTCTCTCCGCGCTGCTCTTCTCGGGTCTCATCCCTTTCCAGGCGCCCCTCTTCCTGCAGAATCTTTTTACCCGTCCCGAAACCGGTGACGTGAAGCAACTGGCGCTCGGACGCCAAATGCTCAAAGCGGCCGGCATGGGTCTCGGTCTTGGAATCGTCGCCGCTCCTTGCGTCGGCCCCGTGATTCTCGCGCTCATGGCCTGGCTCGGAACGCGCTTCGCCTCCGGACAGGCGTCCTATGCGACGGGATTTTTCCTGCTATCGGCTTTCGGCGCCGGCATGAGCCTTCCGTTCCTCGTACTGGCCGAACTCACGGCACGGGCCCATGCGCTTCCGCGCCTCGGTCGCTACACGCCCTACTTCAAACATCTGGGGACGGTTTTGATGCTCGCGGGCTCGCTCTTTTTCATCGTGCCGGGTCTCAGACTTTCGGGGATCCTCAAGAACGAAAGCATCCAGAAAAAATTTCAGACCTACACGCTGGACACGTGGCCGAAGGACAAATGGTCGGTTGTTGATTTTCGCGCCGACTGGTGCGCCGCCTGCTTAGAACTTGAGCACGAGACTTTCACTCAGTACCAAGTCTCTCCGCTCTTCGAAAAATCCGAATGGAATTTTGTCAGCGTCGACATGACAGTGAGCGGTCCCGAGCAGCATAAAATCGCCACGGACTGGAACATCGTCGGGCTTCCGACCGTGCTGATCGTCGCGCCTGGCGGTAAGATCTGCAAAGGTTTTGAACTTTACGGTTTCGAAGACGCGCAGGCTTTCCTTAAGCGCCTCTC
>JBDSDI010000059.1:0-12162 GCA_039920645.1 Bdellovibrionota bacterium
CGGGAGGAAGACCAGCACGTGGCCACCATCATCGTCGGGACTTTCGAGAAGTTGTTTCACGGCCTGCAGAGTCTTCGCCGAAATTTCGCCAAGGTCGAAGGGGTCCGCGATTTTTGCGGCATAGCTAACTTTTACGGGGAATCCACGCCCGGGGACTTTAATGATCGGAGCGTCATGCAGGTACTTCGAAGCTTTGGTGGCGTCCAACGTGGCCGACATGACAAGAATGCGCAGATCGGGGCGGAGCTCGTCCTGGATTTTTCTGAGCAACATCAGGCCGACGTCGGCGTTCATACTGCGTTCGTGAAACTCGTCGATCACGACCGCATCGATGCCCGCGAGGAAAGGATCGTTTTGGATGTAGCGTCTGAGAAGTCCTTCGGTGAGATAGACCAGTCGGGTGCTCTCCGTAACCTTGCGGTCGAAGCGAACGTGATATCCGACTTTCTGACCGAGGGGAGAGTTGACGAGCTTCGAAACGTAGGTGGCAAGAAGGCGGGCCGCGACGCGACGCGGTTCGAGTACGAGAATTTTTCCCTTGAGACTTTCGAGTAGCGCCTTCGGGACGAGCGTGCTTTTACCCGCGCCCGCTTCGGCGCTCAACACGAGTCGACGCGTGGACTCGAGCGTGGCCACAATCTCAGTGAGCTGAGAGGCTACGGGAAGCGACGGCGTTGGTGGGGAGGCCATGAGGCTTCGGTTTTAGCACGGACGGGAGTCCGGAAACAAAAAAGTCGGCCCCTGTCGACGCGGCTTAACCTGGAATTAATGGGAGGTACCCGATTTTTTACCGATAACGAAAGAGCATGTCGCGAAGCTTTATTCTTATTTTTGGTCTTCTTTGCGCTTCGACGACACTTGCGGACGCCTCCAGTTCGATGCTCCCACGTCGTAAGCCTGCCTCGATCTCCAAAAGGCCTCAGATCAAGATCTCCGAGCTCATGCGACAACTCGACAGTTCCGGTCAACTCGATGCTCTAGACGCTATCGTGAAGGCCCGTATCGACGAGCTCACGCCGAATCCCATTCTTCGCCAAGCTCTCCTGGGGCAATGGGAAGAAATGCGTCGTAAGAAAGACTACGCCACGCTGGACCATTTTCCGATGCTGCACCTGAAGCAGGTCGATCGCCTGCGTCCCGCTCTTGGCGGAAGTGGACAGCCTTCCGAAAAAATCGACATCGCCATTCTGAAGGGGCGTCTCGAAGATATTTTCGGCGAATGCCGAGAACTTGCGCCGCTTCCCAAGGCCGTGAGTTCACGGATGCCGATGATGACCAACGGTCATTTTCCCGATCCGGGTCTCGGCCTCTGCGATCAGGATCGCAGCATTAAATTCGCGCGTATGCTCAATTCGCTGATGGCCGCCAACGGTTCCGAGATCGGTATTGGTCCCGCCAAAGCGCGCAGCGCACAAAAACTCTTCGAGCTGCTCATCGAGGGCGGTCATACCGTCGAAATGCGTAGCGAGCGCACCTACGCTAACTTCCTCTCGCTCAACTGGGGCGACCAGCCCGTGATCTGGCCTGTCTGGATCGATACGGGTCTGAAGACCCGTGAAGGCAATCCGATCCAAGTCCCCGTCGGGCACAGTCAGCATTCGTTTACGATCGACGGCCCCCTCGTGCACGCGAGCGTGATGTTCTACCTCGGCACCGACGGCGTCGGGTTCTTCGGACAAGTCGACGAGCGTCCCGCCTGGACGGGCATGCGCGCATCCTACAAGATAACTTCGAACGACGACGCGGCCAAGATCATCAAGGCTCTCGATTATGCCGGACGGTATTACCGCCGTATTCAAAGCGAATCCCAAGGCGTCGCTTCGGGCATGGCCGCGAACGGTTACGGATACCTCGGCGTTTGCAATGACTCGAACGCGGTCTTGGAATGGGTCGACAAGGGCACTGTGTCCGTCTTCCCGTTGATGCGCGCCGAAGAACTCAATCAAAAATCTCGCGGCAGTGACGGACTCGACGAAATCCTTCGGGGGCTTCCGAAAGACTCCAGCGATTTCCCTCGTACGCCATCGAACTTGTCGCGCGTGCTTTCGATGACACCATTCGAGGATCTCGACGATCGCGATTTGCACGACGAATCGCTACGTCAGATTCTCAAGAGTCTCGAGTCCGAAGTCGGACGCTAAGCGTTCTTTCAGGTTTTTGCGGCGAGCGTGTCTTCGAGTTCTTTGAACTTCGCGTTGGCGCGCTCATAACCCGGTCGCGAAGCGCAGCGTTGGAGATACTCGAGGAAGACGGGGCGCGCTTCCAGAGACTTCACCATGAGGCCATAACCGATCTGCGACGCGATGTAGAGATCGACGGCCGTGAACTGCTCGCCGAGAACAAAAGGACCGGGCGTGAGCGCTTTCTCGAGCGTATCGAGAGTATCCGCGTAGGTTCCGTAGCTGAGCATACTCGCGCGCGCTTCGGTGGCGCGGGGATTTGTTTTGTCGGTCAGTGCGGCTTCGACGGGGCCGGACGAGAAGAAAAACCAACGCAGATAAGTGCCGCGCTCGGGAGAAGCTGTCGCGGGTGCGAGCTTGGCCTGAGGAAACGCGTCGGCAAGATAGGCACAAATCGCTGCGGCTTCGGTGATGACAACGCCGTTATGAACCAAGGTGGGAACCTTGCCCATAGGGTTGATCTTGAGATATTCGGCGGACTTATGTTCGCCTCTCTTCATGTTGAGAAGATGAGTTTCGTAGGGCACGCCGATTTCTTCGAGCATCCAGTGTGCGATACGACCGCGGGACATGGGATTGGTGTAAAACTGAAGCGTGTTCGCCATAAGGTTGAGGGCTTATTCCCAGCTGAGTGCGCCGCCGGTTTGGTACTCGGTGACACGGGTCTCGAAGAAGTTTTTCTCCTTGCGGAGATCGACGACTTCGCTCATCCAGGGGAAAGGGTTTTCGTCGCCGAAGAGACGGGGCAGGCCGATGCGTTCGCAACGGCGGTCGGCGATGTAGCGCACGTACTGCTCGAAGAGTTCGGACTTCATGCCGAGCATGCCGTTCGGGAGACAATCGCGAGCGTATTCGCTCTCGAGTTCGACCGCGAGACGGATGTTCTGGATGAGGCGCTCTTGCAGTTCACGTGTCCAGAGGTGGGGGTTCTCGATCTTCAGCTGATTGATAAGATCTACGCCGAAGCCCATGTGCTTAGATTCGTCGCGCATGATGTACTCGAACTGCTCGGCCACGCCGACCATGAGGTTGCGACGCTTGAACGAGAGCATCATCGCAAAGCCCGAGTAGAAGAAGATACCTTCCATGATGACGTAGAAAGAGATCAGGTTCTCGAGAAACTGCTGGCTTCTCTCATCGGTCGCGGTATCGAACTTCTCGTCGCTGAGCACCTTGGTGTGCTCCAAGACGAAAGCGTCCTTTTTATTCACGCTGGGGATCTCATGGTACATGTTGAAGATCTGGCCTTCGTCCAAGCCCAGCGACTCCACGACGTAGTGGAAGGTGTGGGTGTGGATGGCTTCTTCGAACGCTTGGCGCAGCAGATACTGACGGCACTCAGGATTGGTGACGTGCTTGTAGACGGAGAGCACGATGTTGTTGGCGACGAGGGACTCCGCCGTAGCAAAGAAGCCCAGGTTGCGGATGATGATGTGACGCTCGTCTTCTGTGAGGAGGTCTTTCGACTTCCAGACTTCGATGTCGCGCGCCATCGGAACTTCGGTCGGCATCCAGTGGTTGGCGCACGAGTCGATGTAGTTCTGCCAGGCCCATTGGTACTTGATCGGCATGAGCTGGTTCACGTCGGCGCGACAATTGATGATGCGTTTCTGGTCGACCTTGACACGACTTGAAATCGTCTTGGGGTCGATGAGATCGGTTTGTTCGGCGGTATTTTTTGCAGTGTTGGTCATGTCTTTTTCTCCTTTATAGGCACGCTGCACGAGGCAGGCGCTTATTGGCAGGCCTCGCACTCAGGATCGAGGATGGAACAGACTTTCACTTCCGATTTCGCTTCGACTTTGGGCATTTGGGGTTGGAAATTGTCGCGCGCTTCGACGCGAACGGGGCTCATGGACGTAATGGTGCTTTCACCCTTGGTGTTGATCGTGGACTTCTCGATCGAAGTCGCACCGAGCGAGCGGAGGTAATAGGTCGTCTTGAGACCTTTCTTCCACGCGAGGCGGTACATATCGTCGAGCTTCTTGCCGCTGGGTGCAGCCATGTAAAGGTTCAAGCTTTGGCCCTGGTCGATCCACTTCTGACGGCGAGCTCCGGCTTCGATGAGCCACTGGGGTTCGATATCGAAAGCGGTCTTGTAGAGCGCCTTCAGGTCGGCGGGGATCGCGGCGATGTTGGCGATCTCACCGTCTTCGCGTTTCAGCGTGTTGATGAGCTCCGCAGTCCAAAGGCCGCGCGCCTTGAGATCGTCGACGAGGTAGGGGTTCACGATCGTGAACTCGCCCGAGAGGTTCGATTTCACGTAGAGGTTTTTGTAGGTCGGCTCGATCGACTGGGTCACGCCCGAGATGTTGGAAATCGTCGCGGTCGGCGCGATCGCCATGCAGTTCGAGTTGCGCATGCCGTGAAGTTTGACGGCGTTGCGGACGCTCGACCAATCGAGTTTCGAGGTGCGCGGAACGTCGACGGGACTGCCGCGAGCGACGTCGACTTTAGCGATGCTGTCGATCGGCAGGATGCCTTGATCCCAGAGCGAGCCTTTGAAGCTCGAGTAGGAACCGCGTTCACGTGCGAGTTCGGTCGAAGCCTTGATCGCGAAGAAGGAGATCGCTTCCATGGACTCGTCGGCGAACTGCATCGCGGGTTCGGAATCGTAGGGCATACGCAGTTTGTAGAGCGCATCTTGGAAGCCCATGAGTCCGAGACCGACGGGGCGGTGACGGAGGTTGGAGTTCTTCGCCTGGGGAATGGGGTAGAGGTTCTGATCGATGACGTTGTCGAGCATGCGCATCGCGGTGCTTACGGTTTGCTCGAGCAGCGCGAGATTGAGGCCGTTCTCAGTCAAGTGCGCGACGAGGTTTACGGAACCGAGGTTGCAGACGGCGACTTCGTCGGCGCTGGTGTTGAGCGTGATTTCGGTGCAGAGGTTCGAGCTGTGGACGACGCCCGCGTGTTGCTGGGGCGAGCGCAGGTTACACGGATCCTTGAAGGTGATCCAGGGGTGACCGGTTTCGAAAACCATCGTGAGCATCTTGCGCCAGAGCTTGACGGCTTCAACGGTGCGGAAGTTCTTCATTTCGCCGCGTGCCGCTTTGGCTTCGTACTCGACATAAGCTTTTTCGAAAGCTTTGCCGTAGAGATCGTGCAGATCGGGACATTCGGACGGCGTGAAGAGAGTCCATTGACCGTTCTCTTCGACGCGTTTCATGAAGAGGTCAGGGATCCAGTTGGCCGTGTTCATGTCGTGGCAGCGACGACGATCGTCGCCCGTGTTCTTGCGAAGCTCGAGGTATTCTTCGACGTCGATGTGCCAGGTTTCGAGGTACGCGCAGACCGCGCCCTTGCGCTTGCCGCCTTGGTTCACGGCGACCGCGGTGTCATTGGCGACTTTAAGGAACGGGATCACGCCTTGCGACTGGCCATTAGTTCCTTTGATGTACGAGCCGAGGCCACGCACGGGAGTCCAGTCGTTGCCGAGACCGCCGGAGAACTTCGACAGCATCGCGTTGTCGCGAAGTGCGCCGTAGATATCGTAGAGGTCGTCGGGGATCGTGGTGAGGAAACAGCTCGAGAGCTGGGGATAAGGAGTGCCGGCGTTGAACAAGGTGGGCGTGGAGCTGACGAAATGGAACTGCGAGAGGACGTTGTAGAACTCGATCGCCTTTTCGGTGCGGACGGCGGTGTTCTTCTCGATAAGCGCCAGGCCCATGGCGACGCGCATCCAAAAGATTTGCGGCATTTCGATGCGACGCTTGTCGATATGGATGAAGTAACGGTCATAGAGAGTCTGGAGGCCGAGGAAGGTGAAGAGCTCGTCGCGGCCCGGATGAATAGCGGCGGCGATAGCTGTGAGATCGAAGTCGGTCTTGAGGCGGGGATCGAGACGGCCCGCTTCGATACCTTTTGAGAGATATTCGGGCAGGTAGTTGACGTACATCATTTTGCGTTCAGAAAGAGAAACGCGACGGCCGACGACTTCCTCAAAAAGTTCTTGCAGAAGAAGACGAGCGGTCACGAAGGAGTAAGCATTGTCCTGTTCAGAAAAGGCGCGCGCGCTCATGATGGCTGCGGTCGTGATCTTATTGGAAGGCATGCCCTCGTACAGGATCTTTGCGAGTTCCTTCAGGATGATTTCGGGAGAGACGGTTCCTTTGAAGCCTTCGCAAGCTTCAAGGATCATCTGGGCGACTTCACGCTCATTGAAGGCAACCTTGGTGCCTTGGGGAGTTGTGATCGTCTTAATACTCGGCGCGGTGTCCACGAGGCTGGCGACCTCGTGAGTGAGCTCAAATTCTTGTGTTTCGGTTCCGTGTTGATTTTTCATATTTCTCTATCCCTCCGTGTGCCCTTCGAGACCCCCTAAGGTCTTCGGAACGAACGCTTCAACTCCCCCAAGCGAAGCGCCCTAAAAAGGGCTACAGATCTTATGGTCACACAACATATAGACGGATTCAAGGCGATATATGGCTACATATGGTAATGCTGTGACCATATATTTCCATAACGATAATCAAATCATACGCTTAGATCGAATCTTAAATTTTTGGTGCGGTGAGACTGTGGATAAGTGGATAAATCTGACACGCTCAGAGGATAATTTGAGCGCCCAAAAAATGCGGCGCTCAACGAATTTTGAAAGATTATGTTGCGCCCAATTTTTTACGCCGAGACTCAAAAGCGCGATTCGAAACGAGCTAAGGATGGATGCCGGTGCTGAGACCGACATCGGAGCAAATGCTTTGGTCTGAACTCATTTTAGAGAGTTTTTCGAACATCTGGGTGCAGCCTTCGGAGGGCTTCACTTCGCCTCGCACGAGGGGACCATTGTGACCCAGATTCGCGCGCGCCACGAGGGCTGCATATTCGGTCGCGAAAGCAGGGCAGCTTTTATTCATCTCCTGGAACTTCTCCGGATCGAGTTTGGGACTGAGCGAAGAGACGCCCATCATCGCCTGCTGTACGCGTTGGATCAGCTCCTGGGGATTGATCGCTTTTTTGGAGTTGTTCTTTCCATCACCCGTAAATTTCGAGATGCGACAAATCGCTTCGATACGCAGCGGGTTCGAAGCCGCCGCTTGAAGCGAGGAAACGTAGGAACCGAGAAGCTCCTGATACGCGCCTTTGTCGAGGAGGTCTTGGGAATCGGCCGACATTTGATAGGCACCCGCTTCGGCGGCTTGCTGGCTATTGAGGGAGGCATTCTTCGAGGTATCAACACTTTCAACGATATTTGCATCGGACTCTTGCATCGCGAGAGCCGCGAGGATCGCGTAAGTGGATGCAGCATTGCCGGGTCCCGCGACGTTCATAGCGCCCGTGTTGTAGTGGCTCGAAGCAAGCACGTCGTTTTTCGAATATAGACCGGCCGGAGCGGTGAGAAGGCCCTTCACAGAGCCGACACTGTTCGCAGAATATTCGTTCATGCTGCCTCGGCCGCAAAGAGAGCGAACGAGCGAGTACCCCATGCCTTTAAGGAAATCGACGGGAACCGAATTCATGCCGTTCTTACCTTCGACTTCTTTGCACTGGCCGCTGCGATACGCTTGATCGACGACGGAGTCGACCAGGTTGCCGCCGCTGAAAGGATTCAGAAGTCCGCCGAAGTTGCTGCCCGCGCTCCCTAGGGACGTAACGCCGCTGTTGTGATCGGCCGCGAAGGCGGGAGTGACGCAAAGACCCAGAAGAACAAAAGCACGAATAGAGGCTTTCATGCCTTTCAGTATGAGGCTTCTCGGGCGGCGCTACAAATGAAGAGATCATTAAGATTGGGGTGCAAAGCCTATTTCGGGGCTCCCGGCCAAGTTTCTGACTCTGAGATTTTAGAGCGAGATCCTGTAGAATGTACGGGTGTCGCTTATGAAGAATATCGGTTTCGGAATAGGCTGTCTGGCCCTCGGGGCGGCGGGCTATTTTGCCGCTTCCATGTTCTCTCATTCCTCGAGCGGACCTTTAACGTCTTCGAGATTCCTCTCCCTCGCCGGACCCGCAACGCCCGCCGCATCCGGAACGTCGGTCGCGGCTCCGAATGCGCCGTCTTCGAAGCAAACACCACCGTCCGCCTCCGACGTTTCGCTGCTTTCGAGCGCGATGGATCCCGGCTTCGTCGATTTCCTCTACAGCGCACGCGTGCAGTCGGGACTTCAGGCTTCGGATATCGACATGATCGAAACGCGGCTCACGGCCGATCTGCCTCCGAGCGACGGGGGACCCAGTTACGGAGATACGCGTGAGACCGAACTTGCCGCGCGCTATGCGATGCTCAGAGCCTTGCACCGTGCGCATGTTGAGGGAGGTATAGACGGAGCACTGATTCCGCGACTCGCCGAGGTCTATAAAAAACTGCTCCAAACACGGGACTATTCCCTTCACTTCAAAGCGCAAGCGCTGCGTAATCTCGCTGCGGTGGGCATCGGGGGCGACGAACTCGCGCGCGACAATTATCTTGCGGGCGTGGATCCGCGCATTCATCGCCTCGCGGCCATGGACGAGATCCAAGATTTGGGGACGGAAGAATGAGAGGCGTCTCTTCGAAGATCAAGGAACGCCGTAAGCTTATCATTGCGGGCGCTTCATTCGTGATCGGATCCCTGCTCGGAGTCGTCGGAGCTCGCTCTGCGATTCATATGACTCGTGGACCCGCGTCCGAAGTTGTGGCTTCGGGACTCGAGACGCGCAACGATTATGCGAAACTTCCTTGTGCCGACGAGACCTCAATGAAGCGTTACCTCAAAAGACTTAAAGTTCGTAGCGCACCGTCAGGAAAAATTTGTGGTGAAGGATCGGACTACGAAAAGCTCGGAAAACTTCTTCGCTTCATGGACGAATCGAAGTTCGCGTTGTCGCTTCCCGACTTTGGCGGATTCAAGGCCGCCAAGTCTCCTCTGAACTTCATGGGTAGCCTCGTCGACTCGTTCAATTTCTCAGGCTTCGAAATGCGCGACGACGCCTCAACAGTGATCGCATACAACCGGGCCGACGAGGTCTTCATTGGTCCTCGCATGCTGCAGATGCCGCCGATCATTGGAGCTGCGACTCTGGTTCACGAGGCTAACCATTCCGACCCCAATGAACCAGGGCATACGGACTGCGTGGCGGGAGAACTTGCGGGGGAGAAAGGCGCCTGCGATCAAGCCTATTCTGCGAAGAAGGGCATGGGATCCTATTCCGTCGAAGTCCAGTATTATCTCGCCGTAGCTTTAGGCGGCGTTAATTTCTCGGAGACCGATCGCGAATTCGCGCGCTCGATGGCGATGGGCCTTGTCGACAGCCGCTTCAATTCGTTACCGGACGAACAAGCGTCACTCGAGAACATTATGCTTCTTGATGACAAAGGGTACCTCCGCACCTTGCACCCGATCGCTCGCACACTCATGGCTCCCCTCCAGATGAGCCCCGCGCTCGAGGCTGGAGATCAGGCTCGTAAAGTTCTCGAGACGAGCGGGGGGCTTCTTTGTCTGAGCTCCGAAAAGGGCGCATTACGTTGTGGTAAAAGAATCAGTGACTATATTGATCCGACGGAAGGAATTCCCAATCGCTTTTCGGAACTTCGCGACTATCGGCTCCTGCACGCCGAACAGACGCTCGCCTATGCACTTGGCGGAAACAATTCCATCGGCGTTTTCCAGATAGATCCGATGAATGGTGAAATTAAGCTCGAGACTTCTAACTATAAAACCCGCCTTCCGCTGAAGCGTCTCCTGAGCACGTTGGGCTTCCAGCGCGCGGCTCTCGGGGAGAACGGAAAGCTTTACGGATTCTCGCGTTCGCCCGAGGATTTCACGCGTACGAGTGTGATCGACGACCCCGAAGGCCTTGGCTATTCGGATGCGATGGGCGGATATCTCAGCGACGACCTGTGGGTCATTCAAAATTCGACGGGCCGTCTTTTTTATTACAATCGCGATACAGAAAGACTCGAGTCTTCGCTTCTGCAATGTCCGTCGGGCGCCGTTCAATATGCCGAAGGTGCGCTCATGCGCGTCCTACTCTGCAAAGATGGCTCGTTGCAGATCAAGCGCTACGAAGATATGGCCGCGACATCATTTAAGCCGTGGATCGAAGTGGGATCGAAGTTCGTTTCTATTGGGATCTTCCAGCATTTCCATATGGGTAAAGAGACCGAGAAAAAGTCCATGAAACGTCTCAAGGAATTTTCCGATCTCTGCGGCATCGCAAAGCCACAGTTTGATTTCTGGACCGACGGTCTCACCGGCATCGATGAACAGGGGCAACTGATAGTGACGGGCGCGAGTGAAATGACGTGTCGGGTTTCGCTCAATCCCGCGCTTGAAAATCCTATTCAAGCCATCGGCTTCTCGAGCGGTAAACGCGGTGCTGATCGAAACGGATACGCCCCCTATGGTGCGGACGTGACCTTCCGGGATGGCAAGAAGCTTCGACTCGATTCCAATTTTTAAAAGGGAAAATTTGGAGGCGGCACCCAGATTTGAACTGGGGGTGGAGCTTTTGCAGAGCTCTGCCTTACCACTTGGCTATGCCGCCTCACTGTTTTAACTCACTCTTTCTAGAGGCGCTCGCGCTTTTTTACAACCTGTCACTCGTGAAAAGAGCGGAACTTTTTTCCCAATGATACACCTTCTGAGGTGAATATAAGTATTTAATATTATTGTAATAAATTCGATCATCCGGAATACTTTTTGGCCCGTACCTTGTCTTTGCTTCGATCGACACTAGATTTCCAACTGAAAGCTTCCTTTTGCCTGAGGCATCTGCGTAAAAAAGATGCTAGCAAGAGGGCCAGTAAAATTCTGGGTTGCGAGGGAAGAGATGATCTACGAATACGCCTGCAAAGACTGCGAACACCGCTTCGAAGTTTGGGCAAAGGTATCGGATCCTGCTCCAACGGAATGCCCCGAATGCAAGTCGTCCAATCTCGAGAAAGTGATTGGCCATACGAGCTTCGCTCTCAAAGGTAGCGGGTGGTACACGACGGACTACAAGAAGAAAACGTCGACCCCTGCGAAGGGCGAATCTTAAAAGTGTTTTGAAAAAGCAGGTCTTAAAAAAAGACCGCTTTAAATTTTGGTAAGTGTAACTAAGGAGGAAACTACAAATGGCAATTCGTCCCCTGCATGACCGCGTGATCGTGAAACGCATCGAAGAAGAAACCAAAACCAAGGGTGGGATCATCATCCCCGACACCGCAAAAGAAAAGCCCCTTGAAGGCAAGATCATCGCAGTCGGTAACGGCCGTACTCTCGAGAACGGCACCGTCCGTCCTCTCGCCGTGAAGAACGGGGACCGCGTCCTCTTCGGAAAATACGCTGGCACCGAAGTCAAAATCGATGGCGAAGAGCACCTTCTTCTCCGCGAAGAAGACATCGTCGCAGTCATCGAGTGATCCAAAAAGTTTTAGGAGATTAAGAACATGGCAGCAAAAATTGTAACGTTTAACGAAACAGCACGTAAATCGATCCTCAACGGCGTCAACATCCTCGCGGACGCTGTCAAAGTGACCCTCGGGCCTCGCGGCCGTAACGTCGTCATCGAGAAGAGCTTCGGCGCTCCTCTGATCACGAAAGACGGCGTCACCGTCGCAAAAGAAATCGAAATCGAAGACAAGTTCGAGAACATGGGCGCGCAAATGGTCCGTGAAGTCGCTTCGAAAACGAACGACGATGCCGGCGACGGCACCACGACCGCAACTATCCTGGCTCAAGCGATCTACCGCGAAGGCATCAAGATGGTCTCTGCAGGCCACAACCCTATGGACCTCAAGCGTGGCGTCGATATGGCTGTCACCGCTCTCGTCCAAGAGCTGAAGAAACAAGCCAAGCCTGTTTCCGGCAAAAAAGAAATCGCTCAAGTCGGAACGATCTCCGCTAACGGCGACGCTCAAATCGGTGAAATCATCGCTGAAGCGATGGAAAAAGGGGGTAAGGAAGGCGTCATCACTGTCGAAGAAGCGAAATCCATGGACACGACTCTCGAAGTCGTCGAAGGTATGCAATTCGATCGCGGTTACCTCTCTCCCTACTTCGTAACCGACGCTGAGCGCATG